>NZ_AMFQ01000023.1:0-72336 GCF_000335555.1 Acinetobacter sp. WC-743
AATGGCTAAGGCTAAGTTTGAACGTAATAAGCCACACGTAAACGTGGGTACAATTGGTCACGTTGACCATGGTAAAACAACTTTAACTGCTGCAATTGCAACTATCTGTGCAAAAACTTACGGCGGTGAAGCTAAAGACTACGCAGCAATCGACTCTGCACCAGAAGAAAAAGCACGTGGTATTACAATTAATACTTCACACGTAGAATACGATTCTCCAATCCGTCACTACGCTCACGTAGACTGCCCAGGACACGCCGATTATGTTAAAAACATGATCACTGGTGCTGCTCAGATGGACGGTGCGATCCTTGTATGTGCTGCGACTGATGGTCCAATGCCACAAACTCGTGAACACATCCTTCTTTCTCGCCAAGTAGGTGTACCTTATATTCTTGTATTCCTTAACAAGTGTGACCTTGTTGATGATGAAGAATTGCTTGAATTAGTAGAAATGGAAGTTCGTGAACTTCTTTCTACTTATGACTTCCCAGGTGATGACACTCCAATCATCCGTGGTTCAGCACTTGCTGCACTTAATGGTGATGCTGGTCAGTATGGCGAATCTGCAGTTCTTGCACTTGTTGAAGCGCTTGACTCTTATATCCCAGAACCAGAGCGTGCAATCGACAAAGCATTCTTGATGCCAATCGAAGACGTATTCTCAATCTCTGGTCGTGGTACAGTGGTAACAGGTCGTGTAGAATCTGGTATCGTTAAAGTAGGCGAAGAAGTTGAAATCGTTGGTATTAAAGATACAGTTAAAACAACTGTAACTGGCGTAGAAATGTTCCGTAAACTTCTAGACGAAGGTCGTGCTGGCGAGAACTGTGGTGTACTTTTACGTGGTACTAAGCGTGAAGATGTACAACGTGGTCAAGTACTTGCTAAACCAGGTACAATCAAGCCGCACACTAAATTCGACGCAGAAGTATATGTACTTTCTAAAGAAGAAGGTGGTCGTCATACTCCGTTCCTTAACGGTTACCGTCCACAGTTCTACTTCCGTACAACTGACGTAACTGGTGCAATCCAATTACAAGACGGCGTTGAAATGGTAATGCCAGGCGACAACGTTGAAATGTCAGTAGAATTGATCCACCCAATCGCAATGGACCCAGGTCTACGTTTTGCGATCCGTGAAGGTGGTCGTACAGTTGGTGCTGGTGTAGTTGCTAAAGTAACTGCATAATCGCTAAAATGTTTATTCTTATCGAGAGTTTCGGCTCTCGGTTTGCTTATTAGGTCAGTAGTTCAATTGGTAGAGCGTCGGTCTCCAAAACCGAATGTTGGGGGTTCGAGTCCCTCCTGACCTGCCAGTTTTTAAATAAAAAACTTGATGTCGGCTAAACTGGTCATATAATAAGTCGCGAAACCTACGACGAGTACAAAAATGTCGAACGATAAATCACGTGACGCAACAGGCGGCGCGGCAATTCCTCAAAGCAACAATTCAGCTGAAATGGTGAAGACAAGTTCTCCATTTGATTTTATTTTGTGGATCATTGCATTGGCTTTATTTGGCTGTGCTTTGATGACAAATCAATATCTTCCAGCGTATTGGGCACCAGCAAATAGTATCTGGGTGCGTATTGGGGTAATTATAGCTTGTATCATCGTAGCTTTAGGTTTATTATACGCCACCCATCAAGGCAAAGGCTTTGTTCGTTTGCTTAAAGATTCGCGTATCGAATTGCGTCGAGTCACTTGGCCTACGAAACATGAAACAGTAACCACTTCATGGCAGGTTCTCCTCGTTGTTGTAGTTGCCGCAATTATTTTGTGGTGTTTTGACTATATCATCGGTTGGTTTATGAAGTTTATTATCGGGTAAGAGAGCTATGAAACGTTGGTACATTATTCATGCCTATTCAGGCTATGAAAAACAAGTGATGCGTTCACTTAATGATCGAATCCAGCGTAGCGCTGTTGCTGATAGTTTTGGTGAAGTCCTTGTTCCTACCGAAGAAGTGGTGGAAATGAAGGATGGTAAGAAACGTAAATCAGAGCGTAAATTCTTTCCAGGCTATGTATTAGTTGAAATGGAAATGAATGATGAAACTTGGCACATTGTTAAAGAATGTCCAAAAGTATTGGGTTTCATTGGTGGTACAGCTGAAAAACCAGCACCAATTACGCAAAAAGAAGCTGATGCGATTCTTGCACGTGTGCACAACAAAGGTGAGGCACCTCGTCCTAAGACGATGTTCGAGCCGGGTGAAGAATTACTTGTTACTGACGGTCCATTCACAGACTTTAAAGGTGTGGTGGAAGAAGTTCAGTACGAAAAATCACGTTTAACGTTGACGATTAACGTATTTAATCGACCAACTCAAGTTGAATTGGAATTTCGCCAAGTCGAAAAAACAATTTAATTTGAATTGTTCAAAAGCGCCCGATTTGTTATGGATCGGGCATTGTTGTTGTAACGGTATCGTTACTTGAAAACTTGGGGAGCTCTAAAAGGCGTTTGTACCCAGAGGTAATTTGAAATGGCTAAGAAGATTGACGGCTATATCAAGCTGCAAGTTCCAGCTGGTAAAGCGAATCCATCTCCACCAATCGGTCCTGCACTAGGTCAACGTGGTGTGAACATCATGGCATTCTGTAAAGAATTCAATGCTGCTACACAAAAAGTTGAACCAGGTCTTCCAATTCCTGTAGTGATCACTGTGTACAACGATAAGTCGTTCACATTCATCATGAAAACTCCACCTGCATCTATTCTTCTTAAGAAAGCTGCTGGTATTCAAAAGGGTTCATCTGTACCAAACAAAACTAAAGTTGGTAAGTTGACTCGTGCTCAATTAGAAGAAATTGCGACTACTAAAGAACCAGATTTAACTGGTGCTGATCTAGACGCACGTGTACGTACCATTGCTGGTTCTGCGCGTTCTATGGGCTTGGAAGTGGAGCTATAAGACATGGCAAAGTTAACTAAACGTCAAAAAGCCATTGCTGCTGCTGTAGAAGCAAACAAAGTTTATACTTTGGAAGAAGCGGTACAAGTTCTTAGCAGCCTTCCTGCTGCAAAATTCAAAGAATCTTTGGATGTTGCGGTAAACCTAGGTGTTGATCCTCGTAAATCTGACCAAGTTGTTCGTGGCGCGACTACACTTCCTGCAGGTACTGGTAAAACTGTACGTGTAGCTGTGTTTGCTCAAGGCGCTGCTGCTGAAGCTGCTAAAGCTGAAGGCGCGGACGTTGTTGGTTTTGATGATCTTGCTGAAAGCATTCAAGCAGGTAACTTAGACTTTGATGTTGTGATTGCTGCTCCAGATGCAATGCGCGTTGTAGGTAAGTTAGGTACGATCCTTGGTCCACGTGGCTTAATGCCAAACCCTAAAGTGGGTACAGTAACTCCTGACGTTGCAACTGCAGTTAAAAATGCAAAAGCAGGTCAAGCACGTTACCGTGTTGACAAAGCGGGTATCATCCACGCTGCGATCGGTCAAGTAGGTTTTACTGCTGAAGCTGTTCGTTCAAACGTTGAAGCACTTATTGCTGACCTTAAGAAAGCAAAACCTGCGACTTCTAAAGGTATCTACATCCAAAAGATCACTTTGAGCTCAACTATGGGTCCTGGTCTTGTTGTAGACGTACAGAACGTTACTAAATAATTATTTTATAGATAATTATTTGCAATAAAAGAATTTTAAAGTCCTGAGTGAAGTTTAAAACATGGTTTTTAAACTTTGCGCAAAATGAGGAAAGCTTCATTCGAGGTTTTTCTCATCTTGTGAGTTGGCAAGGTTTACTTGCTGATGGGTTCTCAGGCGGACTTTGAATTGATAGATGTAAGTTTATCAGCGTCAAAGACCTCAGGCGAGGCAGGTCTCAGGATTTGCTTCTTAAAATACCAGTCTGAGTAGACGCGGTGGTGTGATTGATTCCTCCTCCGCGTGTAAGTTGAGAAATTGACTTGCGAATTGGGAGTGCAGTCCATTTGTGGATTGCATAAATCACCGTTAGGAGGTTTTACAATGGCTCTTCTTATCGAAGACAAAAAACAGATCGTTGCTGAAGTAAATGAAGTTGCTTCTGTAGCGTTTGCTGCTGTTGTTGCTGACTACCAAGGTTTAACAGTAGAACAATTGACTACACTTCGCGTAGAAGCTCGTAAGTTAGGTGTTAAAACACGTATCGTGCGTAACACTTTGGCTAAGCGTGCACTTGAAGGTACTCAATTCTCTATTTTAGATGAGAACCTTGTTGGTCCAACTATTCTAGCTTTTTCAACTTCTGAAGACGACATGGGCGCAGCTGCTCGCTTGTTTGAAGATTTTGCTAAAACTAACAAAGCATTTGAACTTAAAGCTGCTGCATTTGATGGCAAAGTTTATCAAGGTGCAGATGTTAGCGTTATCGCAAATCTTCCAAACCAAGAAAAAGCACTTACTATGCTTGCCAATGTTCTTCAAGCTCCTATTTCGAAATTGGGTCGCCTTATTACAGCACTCAAAGAGAAAAACGAGTCAGAAGCAGCTTAAGCTTAAAAATTTTCACACACCATTCAATATCCATTTGGAGTTATTCTCATGGCTTTAACTAACGAAGAAATCTTAAACGCAGTTGCTGAAAAAACTGTTCTTGAACTTGTTGAACTTATTTCTGCTTTCGAAGAAAAATTCAACGTATCTGCAGCTGCTGTAGCTGTAGCAGCTGCTCCAGGTGCTGGCGCTGCTGCTGCTGAAGAGCAATCTGAATTCAACGTTGAGTTGACTTCTTTCGGTGCTAACAAAGTTGCTGTAATTAAAGCAGTTCGTGAAGCTACTGGTCTTGGTCTTAAAGAAGCTAAAGATCTTGTTGAAGGCGCTCCTTCAGTTGTTAAAGAAGCGGTTTCTAAAGAAGAAGGCGAAGAACTTAAGAAGAAACTTGAAGAAGCTGGTGCTACAGTTACACTTAAGTAATCTTAAGGGGAGTCGATTTTTTTATAATCGGCTCCACAAATTGGCTGATGGCTCTTGGGTCATCAGCCTTTTTGCGTTACAATAATCGGCTCGATTTTAGATTGATTGATATAAAAATCATCAATTTTTAAAATAAATAAACATAATCAAACGCTTACCAATATTTTTCAATTTTAAAAATATTGTTAAGCGTTTTGTACCACTGAAATTTGCAGCATTTGTATAAAAGTGGTGGTCATATCGACCTGCGTAATTCCTTCTAAGTTCGTTCTGCAGGCGGGCTTAGTTTACTTTCCGAGGACTCCAGATGGCATACTCATATACCGAAAAGAAACGGATCCGTAAGAATTTTGGTAAATTGCCCCAAGTCATGCATGCTCCGTACTTGCTCGCGATTCAAGTCGACTCGTACAGAACATTCTTGCAAGATGGCAAAACTCCAAAAAATCGCGAAGATATCGGTCTCCAAGCTGCATTTCGTTCAGTTTTTCCTATTGAAAGTTATTCGGGCAATGCTGCTTTAGAATTCGTTGAGTATAGTCTTGGTAAACCAGAGTTTGATGTTCGCGAGTGTATTCTTCGCGGTTCAACCTTTGCGGCACCAATGCGCGTTAAAATTCGTTTGATCATCAAAGATCGTGAAACGAAATCTATCAAAGACGTACGTGAACAAGAAGTGTACATGGGTGAAATGCCACTCATGACTGAGAATGGTACTTTTGTAATCAATGGTACTGAGCGTGTAATCGTATCTCAATTACACCGTTCTCCAGGCGTCTTCTTTGATCACGATAAGGGTAAAACTCATTCAAGTGGTAAAGTGCTTTATTCAGCACGTATCATTCCTTACCGTGGGTCATGGTTGGATTTTGAATTTGATGCTAAAGACTTAGTATTTGTTCGTATTGACCGTCGTCGTAAATTGTTGGCGACTGTTATTCTACGTGCATTGAACTATAGCAATGAACAAATTCTCAATATGTTCTATGAGAAAGTACCTGTATATCTTGATATGGGTAGCTATCAGATTGACCTTGTTCCAGAACGCCTTCGCGGTGAAATGGCGCAGTTCGATATTGCAGACAATGACGGTAAAGTGATTGTTGAACAAGGTAAACGTATCAATGCACGTCATGTGCGTCAAATGGAAGCTGCGGGTTTAACTAAACTTTCTGTTCCTGATGAATACTTGTATGAGCGTATTACAGCTGAAGATATTACTTTACGTGATGGTGAAGTGATTGCTGCCAATACCATTTTAAGCCATGAAGTATTGGTTAAAATCGCTGAAGGTGGTGTTAAACAATTTAACATCTTGTTCACCAATGATATCGATCGTGGTTCGTTTGTTGCAGATACATTACGTGCAGATACGACAACAGGTCGTGAAGAAGCACTTGTAGAAATCTACAAAGTCATGCGTCCAGGTGAGCCACCAACAAAAGAAGCGGCTGAAAACTTATTCAATAACTTATTCTTCTCTACAGAGCGTTATGACTTGTCTCCTGTAGGTCGTATGAAGTTTAACCGTCGTTTGGGTCGTCCTTATGAAGTCGGTACAGATCAGAAGTCTCGTGAAGTAGAAGGTATTCTTTCTAACGATGACATCATTGATGTATTGAAAACATTGGTAGAAATCCGTAACGGTAAAGGTGAAGTCGACGATATCGATCACTTAGGTAACCGTCGTGTACGTTCTGTTGGTGAAATGACAGAAAACCAATTCCGTGTTGGTCTAGTTCGTGTTGAACGTGCTGTAAAAGAGCGTTTAAACCAAGCTGAAACAGATAACTTGTCTCCACAAGATTTGATCAATGCGAAACCAGTTGCAGCTGCAATCAAAGAATTCTTTGGTTCAAGCCAATTGTCTCAGTTTATGGATCAAAACAATCCATTGTCTGAAATTACGCACAAACGTCGTGTTTCAGCGCTTGGTCCTGGTGGTTTGACACGTGAACGCGCAGGCTTTGAGGTACGTGACGTACATCAAACTCACTATGGTCGTGTATGTCCAATTGAGACACCTGAAGGTCCAAACATTGGTTTGATCAACTCACTTTCTGTATATGCAAAAGCCAACAACTTCGGTTTCTTGGAAACTCCATACCGTAAAGTGGTTGATGGTCGTGTAACGGATGATGTTGAGTATTTATCTGCGATTGAAGAAGTAGGCACTGTAATTGCACAAGCCGATTCTGGTGTAGATAAAGACGGTCACTTGACTGAAGAATTCGTTTCTGTACGTCATCAAGGTGAATTCGTTCGTATGCCTCCTGAAAAAGTGACGCATATGGATGTATCTGCTCAGCAGGTTGTTTCTGTTGCTGCATCACTTATTCCATTCCTTGAACACGATGATGCGAACCGTGCATTAATGGGTTCAAACATGCAACGTCAGGCTGTTCCTACATTGCTTGCTGACAAGCCACTTGTTGGTACAGGTATGGAAGCAAACGTAGCGCATGACTCTGGTGTGTGTGTGATCGCAAAACGTGGCGGACGTATTGAGTTCGTTGATGCTTCTCGTGTTGTTATTCGTGTGAACGAAGATGAAATGATCGCGGGTGAAGCAGGTGTAGACATCTACAACTTGATCAAATACACACGTTCAAACCAAAACACTTGTATCAACCAAAAAGTTCTTGTGAGCTTGGGCGATAAAGTAGGTCGTGGTGACGTTCTTGCTGATGGTCCATCGACTGACGGTGGTGAATTAGCGCTTGGTCAAAACATGCGTGTCGCGTTCATGACGTGGAACGGTTATAACTACGAAGACTCGATCTTATTATCTGAGCGTGTACTTCAAGAAGATCGTTTGACTTCGATTCACATCCAAGAGTTGTCATGTGTAGCGCGTGATACCAAGTTAGGTGCAGAAGAAATTACTGCAGATATTCCTAACGTGGGTGAAGCAGCTTTATCTAAACTTGATGAATCAGGTATTGTTTATATCGGTGCTGAAGTTTCAGCAGGTGACATCCTTGTTGGTAAGGTAACGCCTAAAGGTGAAACACAATTAACACCTGAAGAAAAATTACTTCGTGCAATTTTCGGTGAAAAAGCTGCGGATGTAAAAGACTCTTCTTTACGTGTTTCTTCAAGCGTAAAAGGTACAGTGATTGACGTTCAAGTGTTTACACGTGACGGTATCGAGAAAGATGAGCGTGCTCAAGCAATTGAAAAAGCGCAACTTGATGCTTACCGTAAAGACTTGAAAGAAGAATTCAAAATCTTCGAAGAAGCTGCTCGTGAACGTATTGTGCGTTTATTGAAAGGTCAAGAGTCAAATGGTGGTGGTACAACGAAACGTGGTGACAAGCTAACTGAAGACGTATTGTCTAACTTAGAGCTTGTTGATCTGTTAGAAGTTCAACCAGCAGACGAAGGTATTGCTGAGCGTTTAACGCAGATTCAAGTGTTCTTGAAAGAGAAGAGCCACGAGATCGATGAGAAGTTTGCTGAGAAAAAACGTAAACTTTCAACGGGCGATGAACTGACAACTGGTGTGTTGAAAGTTGTTAAAGTTTATCTTGCTGTTAAACGTCGTATCCAGCCTGGTGATAAGATGGCGGGTCGTCACGGTAACAAGGGTGTTGTATCAAACATCTTACCAGTTGAAGATATGCCACATGACATCCATGGTGTTCCAGTTGATGTGGTACTTAACCCACTCGGTGTACCATCACGTATGAACGTGGGTCAGATTCTTGAAACTCACTTGGGTATGGCAGCGAAAGGTCTTGGCGATAAGATCGACAAGATGATGAAAGAGCAACGTACTGTTCTTGAACTTCGTGAATTCTTAGACAAGATTTATAACAAAGTTGGTGGCGAGCAAGAAGATCTTGATAGCTTGACCGATGAAGAAATCTTGGTGTTATCAGGTAACTTGCGTAAAGGTGTTCCTTTAGCTACACCAGTATTTGATGGTGCAGAAGAAGGACAAATCAAAGAGTTACTTGAACTTGGTGGTATCTCACGTACAGGTCAAACAGTATTGTATGATGGACGTACAGGTGAGCGTTTTGACCGCCCAGTAACAGTAGGTTATATGTACATGCTCAAGTTGAACCACTTGGTTGACGACAAAATGCATGCACGTTCTACTGGTTCTTACTCACTCGTGACTCAACAACCGCTTGGTGGTAAAGCACAATTCGGTGGTCAGCGTTTCGGTGAGATGGAAGTTTGGGCACTTGAGGCTTATGGTGCTGCTTATACACTTCAAGAAATGTTAACTGTGAAATCGGATGACGTTGAAGGTCGTACTCGCATCTATAAGAACATTGTAGATGGTAACCATTATATGGATCCGGGTATGCCTGAATCGTTCAACGTATTGACCAAAGAGATCCGTTCTTTAGGTATCAACATTGAACTGAAAAATGGTGACTAAATCCCCCTTGATCCCCCTTTGTTAAAGGGGGGATTTCCCTTCTTTTTAAAGAGGGGTAGGGGAGATTCCAAATCTCAGTGAAAAAACAATATTTGTGACCCAGCCGTAGAGAAAATGCCTCTTCGGCACACGGAGAAAAAAATTGAAAGACTTGCTCGATATCATGCGCAAAAAGACGGACTCAGACGGTCATGCTCCAGTAGAGTTTGATCGCATCCGTATTGGTCTTGCGTCACCAGAAATGATTAAGTCATGGTCTCACGGTGAAGTTAAAAAGCCAGAAACCATTAACTATCGTACGTTTAAGCCAGAACGTGATGGTTTATTCTGTGCCAAAATCTTTGGTCCAGTAAAAGATTACGAATGCTTGTGCGGTAAATACAAGCGTATGAAATACAAAGGCGTCATTTGTGAAAAATGTGGCGTTGAAGTAACAACTGCGAAAGTTCGTCGTGAGCGTATGGGTCACATCGAATTGGCTTCTCCTGTTGCTCATATTTGGTTCTTGAAATCATTACCAAGCCGTATCGGTTTACTTCTTGATATGACTTTGCGTGATATCGAACGTGTATTGTATTTCGAATCTTATGTGGTGACTGATCCAGGCATGACGCCAATGGAGAAGTACCAACTTCTTAATGATGAAGAATACTTTACTGCGTTAGAAGAACACGGTGATGAATTCAGCGCTAAAATGGGCGCTGAAGCAGTTCAAGACTTGTTGAAAGATATCGATCTTGAAGCTGAAATTTCTCGTTTACGTGAAGAAATTCCAAACACAACTTCAGAAACTAAGCTTAAAAAAGCGTCTAAACGTTTGAAGTTGATGGAAGCGTTCAAAGAGTCAAACAACAAGCCAGAATGGATGGTGATGAATGTACTTCCAGTACTTCCACCTGATCTTCGTCCGTTAGTACCGCTTGAAGGTGGTCGTTTTGCGACTTCTGACTTGAACGATCTTTACCGTCGTGTGATTAACCGTAACAACCGTTTAAAACGTCTTCTTGACCTTGCTGCGCCAGACATTATCGTACGTAACGAAAAACGTATGTTACAAGAGTCTGTCGATGCATTGTTAGACAACGGTCGTCGTGGTCGTGCGATTACAGGTTCGAACAAACGTCCGCTTAAATCTTTGGCTGATATGATCAAAGGTAAACAAGGTCGTTTCCGTCAAAACTTACTTGGTAAGCGTGTTGACTATTCAGGTCGTTCGGTGATTACCGTAGGTCCATCATTACGTTTGCACCAATGTGGTCTTCCAAAGAAAATGGCACTTGAATTATTCAAGCCATTCATTTTTGCGAAATTACAAGCTTCAGGTCAAGCAACAACCATTAAAGCTGCGAAGAAAATGGTTGAGCGTGAAACACCAGAAGTATGGGACGTTCTTGCATCTGTAATTCGTCAGCATCCTGTTATGTTGAACCGTGCGCCAACACTTCACCGTTTAGGTCTTCAAGCGTTTGAACCTATCTTGATTGAAGGTAAAGCGATTCGTTTACACCCACTCGTATGTGCTGCGTTTAACGCCGACTTCGATGGTGACCAAATGGCGGTTCACGTACCATTAACACTTGAAGCTCAGTTAGAAGCTCGTGCGTTAATGATGTCGACAAATAACATCTTGTCACCTGCAAATGGTGAGCCAATCATCGTACCTTCTCAGGACGTTGTATTGGGTCTTTACTACATCACACGTGATGCAGTAAACGCCAAAGGTGAAGGCATGGTGTTTGCGGACACACATGAAGTAAACCGTGCACTTGCGACAGGTCAAGTCGATTTGCATGCTCGTGTAAAAGCGCGTGTACACCAAACAGTGATTGATGACAACGGTAACCGTGAACATCAAACTATTGTTGTAGATACAACACCGGGTCGTTGCTTACTTTGGGAAGTTGTTCCTGAAGGTATGGATTTCCAACAAATCAACGTAGAGATGACCAAGAAAAACATCTCTAAATTGATTAACTCTTGCTACCGTAAATTAGGTTTGAAAGATACTGTTATCTTTGCTGACCAATTGATGTACTTGGGCTTCCGTCAAGCAACACGTTCAGGTGTTTCTGTGGGTATGGAAGACATGTTGATTCCACCACAAAAACAAGCAATTATTGAAAAAGCTGAAGTTGAAGTTCGTGAAATTGAACAACAATTCGAGCAAGGTTTCGTAACTGCTGGTGAGCGTTATAACAAAGTTGTCGACATTTGGGCGCGTACCAACGACCAAGTTGCAAAAGCGATGATGGATAACTTGTCATTCACAACTGTTAAAAACAAACAGGGTGAAGATGAGAAGCAAAAATCATTCAACAGTATCTACATGATGTCTGACTCTGGTGCCCGTGGTTCGGCAGCTCAGATTCGTCAGCTTGCAGGTATGCGTGGTTTGATGGCTAAACCAGATGGTTCGATCATTGAAACACCGATTAAAGCAAACTTCCGTGAAGGTTTGACAGTACTTCAGTACTTCATTTCAACACACGGTGCGCGTAAAGGTTTGGCAGATACAGCACTTAAAACTGCGAACTCAGGTTACTTAACACGTCGTCTTGTTGACGTAGCACAAGATTTGGTCATTACTGAGCCAGATTGTGGTACTTATGACGGTCTTGTAATGACTCCATTCATTCAAGGTGGCGATGTCATCGAGAACTTAGGTGCTCGAGTATTGGGTCGTGTACTTGCTGAAGATGTCAAGAAACCAGGTACAGATGATGTCCTTCTTCCACGTAACACATTGATCGACGAGAAACTTGCAACGTTCCTTGAAGATAACGGTGTTGACGAAGTTAAAGTACGTTCAGTTGTAAACTGTGCTTCAACATTCGGTGTATGTGCGAAATGTTATGGTCGTGACTTGGCTCGCGGTCACTTGGTGAATCCAGGTGAATCTGTTGGGGTTATGGCTGCACAATCAATTGGTGAACCTGGTACACAGTTAACCATGCGTACATTCCACGTGGGTGGTGCTGCAAGCCGAACTTCTGCTGCAAACAGTGTTCAAGTACGTAACAAAGGTACAGTTCGTTTCCATAACGTTAAAACTGTTCAACATGCCAAAGGTCATTTGGTATCTGTTTCACGTTCAGGTGAAATCGGTATTGCGGATGACTTAGGTCGTGAGCGTGAACGTTATAAACTTCCATACGGTGCGTCTATCTTAATCAAAGATGGTCAACCTGTAGAAGGCGGCGGTATTGTTGCAACTTGGGATCCGCATACACATCCATTGGTAACAGAAGTTGCTGGTAAAGCACGTTTCAGCCAAATTGCTGATGGTGTAACTGCAACATCGAAAACTGATGATGCAACAGGTATGACGACTGTTGAAATCTTACCTGTAACAGCTCGTCCTGCTTCTGGTAAAGATTTACGTCCTGCAATCGTGTTGGATACAACCGATGGCGGCGAACAGTTCTACTTCTTGCCACAAAATACAATCGTGACTGTTCGTGATGGCGAAACGATTGGTGTGGGTGATGTCATTGGTCGTGTACCACAAGAAACTTCACGTACTCGTGATATTACCGGTGGTCTGCCACGTGTAGCTGACTTGTTTGAAGCACGTAAGCCGAAAGAGCATGCGATCCTTGCTGAAATTTCAGGTGTTGTAAGCTTTGGTAAAGAAACCAAAGGTAAGAACCGCTTAGTGATTACACCAGATGATGGCTCTGAAATTTATGAAGAGTTGATTCCTAAATGGCGTACCATTAACGTGTTTGAAGGTGAGCATGTGAACCGTGGTGAAACCATTTCTGATGGTCCACAGAACCCACATGACATCTTACGTTTGAAAGGTGAAGTTGCATTAACCAACTACATCGTGAACGAAGTTCAAGACGTTTACCGCTTACAAGGTGTAAAAATCAACGATAAGCATATCGAAGTGATCGTGCGCCAAATGTTGCGTAAAGTTGACATTACTGATGGCGGCGATACAAGCTTCATCAAAGGCGAACAAGTGGATTACATCCGCGTTGTGGGCGAAAACCAAGCGGTATTGGCTCAGAACAAGTTCCCTGCGAAGTATGAACGTCAATTGATGGGTATTACCAAAGCATCGCTTTCTACTGACTCGTTCATCTCTGCTGCATCGTTCCAGGAAACCACACGTGTGTTAACTGAAGCGGCTGTAACAGGTAAAGAAGATGATTTACGTGGCTTGAAAGAAAACGTTGTTGTAGGTCGCTTGATTCCAGCAGGTACTGGTCTTGCATACCACTTAGAACGTCGTCGTCAAGAAGCAGAAGCTGCTGAGCATGAGCTTGTAAATGACTTCTCCGAAGTTGATCAAGCATTCTCTCAGGCTTTAAACGAAGATTCTTTCTAAGTTAAACAGCTTTTGAAATGAAGAAGACGCCTTAGGGCGTCTTTTTTTGTATACTTCTTTTTAAATGAAATAGTTATTTTAAGAAGGGAAAGATGAATTTAGAAGAAGCAAATAATTTTTTTAAACAAGCATTGGAAGCAAAGCAAAATAATCGGATCGACAAGGCAATAGAATTGCTTTCTCAAATAAAAAAATCTTCTGATGATTTAAAAAAAGTTTACGCTAGAGCACAATTTAATTTGGGTTTTTTACTTAAAAAACAAAATAGGCTTGTAGAAGCAGAAGAAGCATATAAAAATGTTTTAAGAGAAGATCAAGCAGAGTTATATGCAAGTGCTCAGTTGAATTTGGGTATTTTAATAAAAAAGCAAGAAAGATTTTCAGAAGCAGAGCAAGCATATAAAAATGTTTTAAGAGAAGATCGAGCTGATGCATATGCAAATGCTCAATTAAATTTAGGTTTATTATTTAATAGTCAAAAACGTATAGAAGAAGCAGAGCGAGCATATAAAAATGTTTTAAGAGAAGATCAAGTTGAAGCATATTCAGCTGCCCAATTAAATTTAGGTATATTGTTGTATAATTTAAAAAGTTTTAAAGAAGCCGAAGAGGCTTACAAAAATGTAAAACATATTGATTCAGCAGAGAATTATGCCTACTCTCAATTAAGGTTAGGTTTTTTATATTATGAACAAAATAAGATTGAATTATCTAAGAAATATTTTAGTAAAGCAAAAAGAATAGATTCTGGCTTAGCGTATGCATATGCACAATACGGTTTATGGATAATTACAAAAAATGTAATTTATTTAAAGCATATTAATTTAATTGATAATAAAAAACGATACTATACAGCCCAATTTAAATTAGGAGAGATAGAATATTCTTCTGATAAACCACGATTAGATAATATTTTGGATTATTGGAATAATATTTCTGAAAATTCTGAATGGTATTCTAAAATATACTATAAAAAATATTTAATAAACAAAATTATAAACATTCAAAAAGATTTGTCTACAAAGCTGGTTGAGATATTTAAAAAAGTTGACTCTTTATTAAACTATTTAATTATAAAAAATGAAAATGAAGATTTAATTGCTCATTATACTTCGCCTTCTGTTGCAAAGTTATTAATAGCTAATAATATTTGCGGTCATTATAATAGTTCAAGAATGAGATTAAATACGATTGATTTGATGAATGATCCTACTGAAGGGGAAATATTAAATAGTTTTCTAAGTATTTCTTCTGATTTGATAACAACAAATGATCAAGCTTTTATGGGTTGTTTTACATTACATCACGATTCATTAAATCAGTTCCGACTATATGGTAAAGAAGACCAAAAGGAAGGAAGTGGTTTGAGTCTAATTTTAACAGAACAGTTTTTTGAGCAAGAAAATAGCTTTTCAAATATCCGACTCCAAAACACTAATAACTCCATTTCTGAAATCATTGCGTTTGGTGAAGTTGAAAAGAATAATAGAAATATTGAAACTAGTTCTGTAGATGAAAGTTCGAATAGTAAAGTTATAGAAAAGCTACCATTATATCGCTGTATTTATATTGATCCAGATTCTAAATTAATCGAAATTTCACATCGAGAAGAATGGACCTTTTGTAGAGAAGCGAAAAGCTCAAAGAGCGATAAATGGGAAAAATATTTAAAAGATATTAAAAAATTACGTGATCAAGTACGAGAAGAGTTTCAAAATTTGGAAAATTTGATAAAACCTTTGTATCAAAAAATTTCTGAGAATATAAAGAAATACACTAATGAAGCTGAACTTTTAGCAGAAATTTTATTACCACTTAGATTTTTAGTTAAACATATGGCTTTTAAAGAAGAACAAGAGTGTCGAGTTGTGTATGTAACCCAATGGGATGATCATTTTGTTCAGTATGATGAGAATCTTAAACGCTTTTATATAGATTATGGTCAAGATGTTGTTACCCATTTGAAGAAAATTTATTTAGGACCCCATGCTCTTCGTGAAAAAAATATGTTCGAGTATTTATGTTCACATGCAAAACAAAATAATAGAACAGAGCATGAAGTGAAGATAAAAACTTCGCATAATCCGCTAAGATAAGTCGTTAAAAATATCGAAATGAAGAAGACGCCTCAGGGCGTCTTTTTTTATATAATCAAAAAATGGAAATTAAAATCAATCTAGAATGAAAATAAATACTGTAGTGAAGACCTTAACTTTGATGACGATTTGTCCATTATTGTTCATGATGTTGCTGCCTGTACATGCATTAGAACATGGCTGGCAAATTGATATGATGCAATGGATCAATCAATTTTTAAAAATTCAAAGTACCACCACAGGAGAGCTGGAACAATTTAGCCTGTTTGTTAAGACCTACCTGAGCTTGCTGTGTCCACTGTGGGCGTTACTGATTATTTATGCGATAGATAAAGACGATAAAGTTGAGCAACCTAAACTCAATCAGTTTAAACCTTTAGATGCGGTGATCATTTTTGCTTGTTTCTCATTTTGCATTGGCTTTGCAACGATACTGAGCCTATGGCATTTAAATCCTTCATTGGTGTCTATCCGTGTTAAAAACAGTTATTTATTTAGAATTTTGTATGAGTACAAATTGGGAATTATTTTGGCTGAACTGTTTTACTTTGGCATTTTACTTTTAGCACTAACCGCTATTTTAGGCGTTATCTTTGCCATCATCATCAATATCAAACAACGATTAATGTACAAGTCGGAATGATAAATTTTAATAAATCGCAGAACTAAGGAAACAAAAAAAACCGCTGGAATTCAGCGGTTTTAAGTTCAGTGAAACCCAAATTTTTATTTATGAAGATCGTGGTTTCACCCAGAGTTGATAAGCAACAGCCAATAAGGCAAGCCAAATCGCCCCAACATAAAGTGCAGGACGTGAGGCTGGAAAATAACCAATCATGGCAATGACAAAGACCATAAATGCTGTGGCTAAAATCGGTGCAACAGGCCATCCAACTACAGGGAAATCGAGCTTTTTAATTTCTTCAGCACTGAGTTTTTTCCGCATACCAAACTGAGCTAATAGAATCATTAACCACACATAAACAGTTGCAAATGTTGCAATCGAGGCAATGATTTCAAACACATTTTCAGGAATCAGGTAATTTAAGAGTACCCCAACCAAAAGCACGCTTGCCATGACGATTACAGTCATAAACGGTACGCCATTTTTTGATGTTTTGGCAAAACTTGCTGGCGCTTTGCCTTTGATTGCCATGCCATACATCATTCGCCCGGCACCAAAAACATCACTGTTAATTGCAGAAACAGCAGCAGTAATCACCACAATGTTTAGAACGGCAGCTGCTGATTTGATCCCTAGGCTTTCAAATATTTGCACAAATGGACTGCCATGAGAACCGATTTGATTCCAAGGAAAAATCGACATCAGTACAAAAATAGTCAATACATAGAATAGGATGATGCGAAAAGGAACAGCATTGATGGCTTGAGGTATTGCCACTTTAGGATCTTTGGTTTCTCCAGCAGTCACACCAATGATTTCTATACCACCAAATGCAAATACAACCACAGAAAAGCAGGCAATAAAACCAGCAATACCATTGGGAAAGAAACCACCATGTGTCCAAAGGTTCGATATACCTGAACTAAATTCAGTATGTGGAATATGCAAACCGTAGAGCATGATGCCAAAACCACCCAAAATCATGGCAATAATGGCAGTGACCTTAACGATGGATAACCAAAATTCCAACTCACCATAGACTTTGACATGGATCAGGTTAATCGCACCCAAAAAGAAAATTAAAGACAGAATCCAAACCCAACGTGCAACATCGGGAAACCAAAAACCCATGTAAATTCCAAAGGCAGTGACATCGGCGATCGCAACAATGACCATCTCAAAGACATAGGTCCAACCTGTGGTAAAACCTGCAAATGGACTGATATATTCAGAAGCGTAATGACTAAAAGAATCTGAAACAGGATTATGGACAGCCATTTCACCTAGTGCACGCATCACAATATAAATTGCAATGCCTGCAATCATATAAGCCAGTAGTACAGATGGACCTGCTTGCTGTATAGCCGAGGCTGAACCGTAGAATAAACCTGTGCCAATAGCAGAACCTAAAGCAAGGAAACGGATGTGGCGGGTATTGAGTCCCCGTTTTAAAGTGGAAGTTTGTGACATGATAAGCTCCAGTCTTAGCTATAGTTTATAGGAGCTTGATAACGAGTTCATGCTTTTATCCGTAAAATAAGCAATTTACCTTCCATGAATGCACCATGTGTAGCGATTGGATCAAAGCTTAAGTCATTGCCGAGTGTTAAACAAAGTTACAAATGGATGCAATAAAGCAATCATTTCCTCACGAATTTATCTTTACTTTCCATGAGATAATTTCAAGTGGAAAAGCTGTTTGATTGACTTTTTGTAATAACAGAAGGAATAAGAGCATGAAAAAGCAAATAATGACCATAATGTGTGTGGCTTTACCTATCGTGATGCTGACAGGTTGTGAAAACATGTCTGCAAATGATAAGCGTATCGGTTCCGCAGCGCTTGGTGGTGCTGTTGGTGGTGGCTTAGGTAATCATGCAGGTAATGGTATTGGTGCGGCTGTCGGTGCTGGTGGTGGCGCGGCTGTAGGAAGCAAGGCAAGTAATGGTTCAAATCGCAACGCAACTTATAGTGGTGTTGGTGCAGGTATTGGTTCAGTGATTGGTAAAGGTATTCTAGGTGGTGACGCTGGTGCTGCGATTGGCGGTGCAATCGGTGGTGGCGCAGGTGCAGCCATTGAGCAAAACAAATAAGTCACTCAATGAACGATAAAAACGCTATGGTGTATTGATTCAGCATAGCGTTTTTTTATTTCTATCGTTTATATTTAACTTATTTAGTAGACCATTAAACAGGTTTAAACGATATTGAAGATCATGCACTAAAGTCATTAACGTTTTAACGGATGTGGATTCTTACGACGGATATAAACGGTTTTTTGTACTTCAGCAATTCGTAACCCTGAATCATCAAAAATATTTAATGTGTAGTTACGATACACAGGCTTATAGTTCTGTGCCAAATCTTTAACATGTTCGATTTCAGCAGCATCCAATCGAATATCGGCATAAACCGTACTGCGTCCGGGTGATAGAAAATTAATGCTCGCAGCTTTGTCCCACACCATGTATTTAGGACCAAGGTGATGCATCAAAAGAAGCATATAAAATGGGTCGACCATCGAATATAAACTGCCACCAAAGTGAACCCCAACAATGTTTTGATTGTTGCGTGTCAGTGGCATTTTGACCCGAATATGATAGTTTTTCAGATCAATTTTTTCGATTTCAATTCCTGCACCTTTGTATGGAGAAAAATGATTCAACATAAATCTAGATACAAATGGAATTGTCTGTAGTTTCTTGATTAGCGCATTCATGGTCAATTCTAGTTATCTATTTTTCAACCATAATAAAGAACTCAAGGCAAAGTGGCATTGATCGAAATGCCCTCTAGAGCGAAATCATAGCCAATGGTGAAAACAATAAAAGGTGACTCAATGCAAGCGCAAACTTATTGGATATCGACACAGGATAAGCAAAAACTTTATGCAAAAACATGGGGGAATGCTGAAAACCCCGCGTTGGTCTTGGTGCATGGTTATCCTGATAATCAGGAAGTTTGGGAACCGATTATAGCGCAATTGATTTCACAATTTTATATTGTGACCTATGATGTTCGTGGTGCAGGGCAATCCTCTATTCCAAAACGTATTCGTGATTATGCTTTACCGCGGTTATCGCTAGATTTGGAATGTGTGGTCAATGAATTACTGCCCGAACGTCAGTTTCATTTAGCTGCCCATGACTGGGGGTCAATTCAATCTTGGGAGTCGGTTACTGAAACAAAGTTTAAAAATCGTATTTTGTCTTATACCACCATGTCGGGACCATGTTTAGATCATGCCGCATTTTGGATGCGTGAGCAGTTTTTACATGAAAAACCTAAATTTTTTAAACAATTATTGAAATCTTGGTACATTGTTGCTTTTCAACTTCCGATTCTTGCACCTACCGTCTGGCATTTTTTCAGTCCACAGCGTTGGGGTGCAATTTTAGCGCAATTGGAGAAGACGAAAGATCTACCTTTAAACTCAAATATTGCGAAAGATGGTGAACATGGTATTGGGTTATATCGCGCTAATTTTTTACCACGTTTAGCACGTCCACGTCAGCGTTTTGCGATCTGCCCTGTGCAAGCAGTGGTTCTTTTAAAAGATAAATTTGTCAGTCCTGCGTTGATTGATGAAGTGCCAAAGTGGGCAACTGAATTTGAACGTGTTGAGGTTAATGCAAATCACTGGGCGGTACTGAGTCGACCTCAAGAAATTGCACAATATATTCAAGAATTTGCACTGAAAAATAATTAAAAGCTGATACCCTGAATCGAGGTGATCAATACTGGTTACCTCGTTATTTCACCATCAATTGGATGAATTTACAGCTTCGCTGATATGAATCTGATAAAATATCGCCTTTCAAATTTTCGTAAATTTTTCTATGAATGCTGTCGTTATTGCGATTGCCGTGATGTTTATTTTATCACTGGCACGAGTTTCTGTTGTTTTAACATTGGTCATTTCAGCAATTATAGGTGGTTTGGTCGCTGGTTTAAGCTTAGCTGACACTGTTCAAGCATTTAATGCGGGCTTGGGTGATGGTGCTGAAGTGGCATTGGCATACGCTGTATTAGGTGCTTTTGCTTTGGCATTGTCCAAGTCAGGATTACCTGATTTATTGGCATACAAGTTAATTGGTCTGTTGGGGATGGAAGCGACTCAAAAACAAGCAACAAAAGTAAAATTTTTACTGTTGGGAATTTTGTTGATTGCCGCTATTTGTTCGCAAAACTTGATTCCTGTCCATATTGCTTTTATTCCAGTACTGGTTCCACCATTATTAAAAGTAATGAACCATTTAAAACTTGATCGCCGTGCGGCAGCATGTGTCCTGACATTAGGGTTAGTTGGAACTTACATTTTCCTTCCTGTTGGTTTTGGTGCGATTTTCTTAGAGCAAATTTTGATGGGTAACATCAATAAAATCGGAGCAGCATATCAACTTCATGTAGAACGAAGCATGATGCCTATCGGGATGGCAATTCCTGTGCTTGGTATGGTGATCGGCACTTTGGTTGCAGTATTTATCAGTTACCGTAAACCTCGTCTATATGTTGATCGTGATGTTGCACCCATCACTACCATTGATTTAGACAAACCGCTTCGTGCAGTCAATGTGGAAGAACTCAAAGCAGATGGTATTGCTTTAGAACAGCAAGCCAAACAAGCCCCTGTAATTGCAACGAAAACCATTTTAATGGCTTTGTTGGCAATCGTTTTAACGCTAATCTCGCAACTGTATTCTGGTTCAATGATTCTTGGGGGATTGGTTGGTTTTGCTGTATTGTCTGCGGCAGGAATTTTTAAATGGCAAGAAGCGGATGATGTTTTTGTGCAAGGTATGCGCATGATGGCATTGGTCGGTTTTATCATGATTTCTGCTGCTGGATTTGCCTCAGTTATGACGCATACAGGAGATATCAATCATTTGGTCAATGGTGTGGTACATCTGATCGGTGATAATAAAGCTTTGGCGGCATTTTTGATGCTGTTCATTGGTTTATTTGTGACAATTGGAATCGGTTCATCTTTCTCAAGCGTTCCTGTGCTTGCAGTGATTTATGTGCCATTGTGTGTGCAATTTGGTTTTTCGCCACTGGCAACGGTCGCACTCATCGGTACTGCGGCAGCGCTTGGTGATGCGGGTTCTCCTGCCTCAGACTCTACACTCGGACCTACAGCAGGTTTAGGAGTGGATGGGCAGCATGATCATATTTGGGATACTGTTGTACCTACATTTATCCATTTTAATATTCCTTTATTGGTCTTTGGCTGGATTGCAGCTATGGTTTTATAGAGTGTTATAGCGAATATTTGAGGCTGTTTATGATGCAATCTAAACAGCTTTTTTTATGCTTTTTTGATTCAAAAGAACTATTTTTGTCATGTTAAGTGAGATATCTATCTATGAATAACAGCCGAGTCAACGGTTTCAAAATAAGATGTAGCTCTTGATTAAGTCTAATCAATCATTTCTATGGTATTGTTCGATTCGATAATTTTAAAGATCTGAGCTCATATCGAAGTGGCTTAAAATATACTTTTGTCAGACATCTAATATAAGATTTTCAGATGCCATAAGACATCAATTGTTATCATTGGAAAATCATAAATATGAATATAGAAGAATTAGTTAATTATATTGAAGTAGGTATGACTCAGCCTGTTGTCGTAGATCGAACCTTATTAACAGAGTATGGGCGGTACATAAGGGTTATTGGTTTTTTAAAAGACAATAAAATATTAATATCTTACTATTTTTATGATGGAAGTGATGATGACACTGGTGTGGACATTAAACTTCAATATGAGTCACTCGATACAGCTATACAATCAATTGAGCAATTTCTAGGGCTTTCAATAGATCAGTGGGAAAATTATAATCGAACGGGAAATTATCCAGAGCCTTTAGTGGATTTTGTTGAAGATAAATGGGCTGATTTAATTGCAGGTATTCAACAAGGTACGATGATTCCACAGGGTTATAGTGAAATTTATATGAATTTATAGCTTAGTCTGATTTTTTCTTTAATTTTCAAATCACTTTTAAATTAGATTTTTTGCTGAGTTTTCTATCTTTAAATTTTCTAAAAACTGATATCAATATCAATGTGATCTGCAAGGTTAGACACAATATCCTTACTGGTATTGACTACAATTTTACTCGTTTCAACCACTAGATCGACAAGGTCGATAGGATCCGCAGAATTAATTATATCACTTACAGTGCTAGATTCTTTTTGTTCCGATTGTTCTTGTGACTCTAAATTTTCACTTTCTAAACTATTCATATTTTGTAAAACCATAAAGTAGGTAATTGTGAGACTTTTCAGTAGTTTTCAACACTATTAATGCTTTCAATATGCCTTAGTTATGGAACTGAGGCAATGGGCTTAGATTTTAACTCTTTTAATCGGCGCCAGTGGAATGAGATTGCTCTCAATTTTTGACAGATCAGAATATCATTTTGAGGCAGCATTATCGTTAAGATAGAAAATAAAACGCTACTTATGATAATGATAAGTTCTTTCACTTTTAGCTTTGTATGGAGTGAAAATGAGTCAAATTAAGTTGGTGGATAATTGGTCAGATTGGTTGAGAATGGTTTTTTAATCCGATCAAATACATTTTATATTTTAAATATAACATGTATTTTGTATGTATTATTAATTTATAATAATAAAATAATTATTTTATGAAAAATTGCTCAATAATCTTGATTAATTTGGTTGGTTTTTAAAACCAACTATTTTAATATGATTAAAATAAATTTATTTATATAACAATTACTTAAAAATAAAGATTATTTTTGTATTTAAATAGATGTTGCAAAATAATTAATACCTATGTTTAATGTTAATTAATAACAACGCGGGGTATTTATAATGTTAAAGCAACTTGCTCTTATTACATTAATGGGAATTTCTTCTGCTTCATTTGCAGACTGGCAAGTCAAAGTTGGTGGTTCGGTGATTTCACCTACTCAAGACACCAATGTTGCAGGTGTTGGTACTGTGAAAGCTGATCATGAATATGCTTTTACACCATCTGTAGAATATTTCTTTGGTGAAACACCATTTTCAGCTGAGCTTTTGTTAGCTGCACCGATCAGCCATGATGTAAATTTGGATGGTGAAAAAGCAGTTAAACTTAAACATTTACCACCAACTGTTACTTTTAAATATAACTTTAAAAACTCAACACGTTTTACACCATACATTGGTGTAGGTGGTACAGCATTTGTTGCGTGGGATGAAGAATCAACTGGCGCACTAACTGGCACGAAAGTAAAAGTGAAAGATGACTTTGGTTTTGCTGGTCAAATTGGTTTTAATTTCCAACCAGCCGATGCGAAAAACTGGGGTGTTTTCTTTGATGCACGTTATGCGCAACTTAGCCCAGAAGTGAAAGTGACTGCGGGTGGCGCAACTGCTGCAAAATTTGACTTAGATATTGATCCAGTAATCTATACTTTAGGTTATAGCTATAGATTCTAAGTAGATACATTAAAAAGCTCGGTACATACCGAGCTTTTTATTTTTAAACCGATCATTTTTTGTTTGAAACAAGAAACCATAAAAAATAGTCATTTTTGACTATATAACAATGTACAAAATCAATTTAATCTAAAACTCATCACTTTATTTTTTGAATGAATATGAAATTACGAATTCCAATAATATTTTTACTTAGCAGCGGCATTTCAATTACTCATGCAGCTAGTTTTAACTGTGATCATGCCCAAACCAAAACAGAGCATCGTATCTGCGAACAACGCAGTCTAAATGATGCAGATGTTAAAATGGCGACAACCTACAACATTATCCGAAAATTAGTTCCTATGGGAACACGTGGAGTCATTCAAGACCAACAAGTGAAATGGTTACAACTGCGTAATCAATGTCAGGATAATGTGCGTTGTTTGACCGATGCATATCAAATGCGACAACAAAAGCTTGAGACTTATATGAATCGAGTCTATGAACAGGGTCCATTTTAAAAAAAATTTGGTTTTACTATTGAAATATGCTTAAACCACTCCATTTCATACAGCATTCGATAAAAAAGCGTTATGAATTTACGGAGTGATTTTATGAGCGAACAGAACGCACAACAAAATTCAAAAAAGCACAGCTTCCAAGCAGAAGTGGCTCAGCTTTTACATTTAGTGACGCATTCACTGTATTCAAATCCTGAAATTTTCCTGCGTGAATTGATTTCTAATGCCTCAGATGCATGTGATAAATTGCGTTTTGAAGGAATTAATCATCCAGAATTTTATGAAAATGATCCGAACCTACACGTACGTGTCAGTCTAGACAAAGATGCGAAAACCATTACGATTTCAGACAATGGGATTGGTTTAAGCCAACAAGAAGCCATCGATAACTTGGGTACGATTGCCAAGTCTGGAACCAAAGACTTTATGTCTAAGCTGTCTGGTGATCAAAAAGCCGATGCACAGTTGATTGGTCAATTCGGTGTTGGTTTTTATTCAGGCTTTATTGTTGCAGACAAAATCACAGTTGAATCTCGCCGTGCGGGTCTGGATGCATCTGAAGGTGTCCGTTGGATCAGTGGTGGAACGGGTGATTTTGAAGTCGCTCAAATTGATAAGGCTTCACGTGGAACAGATATCATCTTGCATTTACGTGATGATGCTCTGGACTATTTAGAAGCCTATAAAGTAAAACAAATTATCAATAAATATTCTGATCATATCAGTTTGCCAATCGAAATGCAGAAAGAGGTATGGCAGGAAGAAGAAGCGGTTGAAGGCGAAGAGAAAAAGCCTGGTCAATACGTTAAAACGGATGAATGGGAAGCCATTAACTCTGCAAGCGCATTGTGGACACGCAGTAAAGGCGACATCACAGAAGAGCAGTATGTTGAGTTTTATAAGAACCTGACACATGATTTCGAAGCACCACTTGCATGGGCACACAATCGTGTTGAAGGAAGTACGGAGTATACCCAACTACTTTATATTCCAAGCAAAGCACCAAGCAATATTTTCACACGTGAAGCGAAAGCTGGCATTAAATTGTATGTAAAACGCGTGTTTATTATGGATGATGCAGATAATTTGATTCCAAACTATCTCCGTTTTGTGCAAGGTGTTGTAGATAGTGCAGATCTTCCATTAAATGTCAGTCGTGAACTTCTACAAGAAAGTCGTGATGTGAAAACCATTCGTGAAGGTAATACACGCCGTGTTTTAACCACATTAGATGCTTTGGCGAAATCTGAAGATGAAGCAGATCAAGAAAAGTTCAAAACTTTCTATGCTGAATTTGGCTCAGTGATCAAAGAAGGTCTGGGTGAAGACTTTGGTAATCGTGAAAGAATTCTTAAACTTTTACGCTTCTCTACATCGACCAATGATGATGTTTCAACTTCATTGGAAGCGTATAAAGCACGTATGAAAGAAGGGCAAAAGGCGATTTATTATGTAACTGCGGATAGCCTTGCTGCTGCTAAAAACTCACCACAATTAGAATTGTTCCGTAAAAAAGACATTGAAGTGCTATTGATGGCAGATCGTGTTGATGAATGGGCAATGGAATTTGTACATGAGTTTGATGGCACACCGATGCAGAATGTCGCAAAAGGAGCTGTTGATCTCGGTGACTTACAAGATGCTGAAGAGAAAAAGGCACTTGAAGCCGCGGCTGAGCAATTCAAGCCAGTGGTTGAGAAACTATCAGATTCTTTAAAAGCCAAAACTAAAGAAGTGCGTGTAACGACTCGTTTAGTCGATTCACCTGCATGTTTAGTCACTAGCGAAGGTGAGCTTTCTCCACAATTGATTCGTATGTTGAAGCAAGCAGGGCAAGCTGTCCCAGAATCTAAACCAATTTTGGAAATTAACCCAGAACATCCTTTGGTGAAAAAATTGGATGGTTCTGCACAGTTTGATGATCTAGCCAATGTGATTTTCGATCAAGCGGTAATCGCAGAAGGCGGTTTACCAGATGATCCTGCTGAGTATGTAAAACGTATCAATAATTTATTATTGAAATAAATCGTTGTTGTTTTTCAGAAAGCCTATCTTTAAGATAGGCTTTTTGTTGAAAAATATAAAATGATCAAACTTAAAAGAATTCAATTGATCAGCGGTTTAGTCTTGAGCTCTACCCTGATAACTCCAGTATCCGCATATGAACTTCCTGCTGTTGAAAAACGCCGTGCCAATACTACAGATTTATCTGTACACAATGCGATGTTTCTAAGACAAGGCACTGAAACTTCTGTATTGGGAATATTAAAAAAAAGTGGGAAAAACTATGAATTGGCGAGCTCGGATGGTCAGCGTGGTGGTTCATTTCCAATAGCTGTGCATCCAAGTCTTAAAATAGATGATGATTTAGTGGGAAAAGAAGTCCGAGCGATTGGACGCATGACTTATGAAACGATGTCGATGCCGAATTCAATTGGAACTTTATATAGTTTTAAATTAGAACTTTATACTATAGAAGCCATACGCTAGTGCGGATCAACAGACTTGTCTCAAGCGAAGTGGATAAGTAAGAACTTATCCACAGTTGCGTTTAAATATTCATCTAATGCTTAAAATAACGCTTCTAAACGAACCAAGGCACTTGGAAAGTGGCTACGGTCTTCGCGACGGTCATTAAAATAATTTAAATCACCTTGGACATAGAACCATTCACGCCAAACAGGTTGTCGCCAAGAGATAAACGGTCCCCAACTGTTCAGTTTAAGGTCATTATTATTATAATAACCTCCAGTATAAATACCGTAGTTAAAACGATTGTTTTTAAAGAATTGATGTTGACGATAGGTGCGGTTATCCCAAGTTAGATCATCGTCTTGTTCATCGGCATAGGTCAGATAAAATTGGTTGGAAATAAACGGCTGATTTGGTCGTGCGTGAGTCAATTCTAAGTTGGTTCTTAGGTAGTTCTCACTGTCGATCCCATAACGATAAATCTGTTCAGCGTGGAAGGTAAAATCATTTCCCAAAGACCAGTCTCTTTGTGCTTTTAAGCGCGCATAAACATCATCACCTGAACGGATACCTAAGTCTGCATCTAAATCAAAGGGCAAACGTTTTGACAGTTGTGACCAACGGAGTGCAATCGAACTATTATCATCTCTGATTTGTTTACCATCGATTCTTTTGTTTGGATCACCATCTGAATGATTATTTGAAATCGCAATATTGTTGGCAATTTCATCATCTAATGAATCATCACCAAAAACCACACTTAAACGATTTTCTAAGGTAGGGAGTTTAATCTTACCTCGGATACGTGGATTTACATCATAGCCATCATGCTTATTCCACTGATTATCAACCAGAATACGTAATGTTGCAGTTGCAGGGCGAGTTGGGTCAGTTTCTCCAAACCATCCATCCATTTTATTGGCTGTACGATCTACCCAATCGCTGAGTTTTTTCTGCTTTTTATCCGCCCATGTCTGGTCTTCTGTGGCTTGTGTTGGAGGCACAATTACTTGATCAGATTGTTCAGGAAAAATCGTTGGTGTTGAGTCAACGATTTTTGGAATATAGTTGAGTAAGCCTTTTTCCTCAGCCTCAATCGAAGATAATGATTTGCTTGAGTCAGCTTTCTTTGCATCGACATTGGCATCGAGACTATGATTTAGCTCTGCAAAAGCAGAATTCCCCAAAAGACCACCTAATAATAAGGCATAAGGTAATTTTGAGAAAATTAACGATGGAATTTTCTTCATATGCATACTTTCTTAAACGTTGAGTCATTCAGTTTTTAATTTTCAACATCACTATGCCTGAAAAAAACAGTAAATTTCAATTCAATACTGAGAATAGGTACAAAAAACATAAAGTATTGATAAATGAAGTGTATAAATCAAAAGGCAGAACCATGCAAAAAGTACATTTCATCAGTAAAACTGATTATTAATTAAAAATGAAGGATTTATTTTGAATATATTTTAAAGTAGGAAAAATCACTTCAATGCCTAAAAATTATTCAGGATTGTGGATAACTTTGTTTTTATCCTCAAGTGATATTTTATCTGGTGATATACAAAAAAGCCTCCCAAAGGGAGGCTCTTCTGTCTTATAAAATAAGAAAAAATAAGAAACTACAGCGCAAGAATTTCGTGGAAACGAAAAATATGTGCTGATCATAATCTAAGAAAAAAAGTCTGAATAGTTGCTTTTTTGCAACGCTGTATTGCAAAAATGACACGTAAATATATCTAAAAAGTCAATTCAAAATAAGTAATCGAAATGTTTGATAATATTGTGCGCTTAGATGCTAATTTATTTTACTTTTCAAATAATGAATATTCAACTTTCATCTAAATATATTGAAGAACTCCATTTGAAGAGTTCTTCAATATTGCTATTTATTTATTCGGTACATCACAAGCGTCATCATTGCAGACTGGAGCATCTTGTTGTTCAACATCTTCATCACTTGCAGTTTCCAGCGCTTTTTGTAAGACCTGAACAAATACTTCACGAGGTTGAGCACCTGCAAGAGCAACACGTTGATCAAATACAAAGAATGGTACACCTGTGACTTTCAATTGCTCATGGGCAACTTGCTCGTCAAATTTTACAAAGTCGGCATATTCTTCAGAGTCCAATACATCATCGACTTCTACAGGGTTCAAACCTATACGTGATGCTACATCTTCAATGGTTTCACGTTCACCGATTGGTAAGCCTTGTGTCATATAACTATAGAAAAATGCTTCTTCCGCTTCTGAACCAAGTCCTTTGCTTTGTGCAAGATGGATGATGCGATGGGCGTTAAATGTATTGCCTGAGTTGGCATTTTCCCAATTAAATTGAATGCCTTCCTCGAGTGCCATGGTTGCAATATTACGTTGCATGTCTTCAACTTCTGCAATAGTACGACCATATTTTTGCGCAAGACGTTCTGAGTTTGAAACTTCTTGGCGTGGTGGCGCATCTGGATCAAGTTCAAAACTATGCCAATGGACTTCAAGTTCGATACCTGCTTGTTCTGCCGCTGCTTCTAAACGTTTTTTACCGATATAACAGAATGGGCAAACTACATCTGACCAAATATCTACGCGCATAGGAAATCTCTACAATCTAATTACTGCTTATGATGGGGTCCAGTAAGGAAAATTTAAAGTCAAATTTTGATCATCAAAAGTAGACTACGTTATTTATCATAATTTTGTAGAAATAATATACAGAAATGAGTTGCTTAGGATATTCTAAGATATCTATAACATGGTTTGGAGACTGGTATGCGTCGAATTTTGATCGTGTTCGGTATCATTTTTCTGGCAATTATTGGATTTTTCTACTACGACCATACTTCAATAAAAAATGAAGAAGCAAATCGACAAGCATTTGATATGGTCATGACCGACAAGATGCGCCAACTTTCAGAGCAAGCACAAGATCGCGCTAAGCCTGTCAATATTGATATTCACGATGCTCGATTAAAAGGTGACTATAAAATTTTGTCAGAGTTCTTGCTTAAATATTGGATCAAGAATATTGATACACGAAATGCTTATTTAAATCAGCTTGCAGCGGCTAAGTGGGACCATTTTTTAGATGTAAATCGTTTGGATGCAGACCGTAAGCAAAATTATGTTGAAACCACTCAGATGCTAGGAACTGTGCGTCAAGCCATGCAACAATATCAACAGAACAATATGAAAAATAAAAACGAGGCGCTTGCTGAATTAAAAAAATCTACTTTACGTAAAGATTTGAAAAAACCTTTACAAGATAAACTTGAACAAAGTGCACAACTTGATCCTGAAAATGCGTTGATTTTAAATGAATTACAAATTTTAGGAAAAGCTGAGACCATGTTTGACATGCTGAAAAAATATCAATGGCAGAAACAAGGCAATCAAATTTTGTTTAAAGAAGATGCCCAGGTCAAACAGTTTAACCAGTTGTATCAAGACGTCCTTAAACTAAATAGTCAGATCAATCAGAAAAAGGAACAGAATGCTGAGGTGTTACAAGAAGCTTTGTGAACTCAATATATAGAATTGGATCAATAAGAAATATAAAACGATGGATGCCTATTGCAATATTTATACTGCTATTGGTTGGTGGCATAAGTTATGTCTATCAGACGCCATTTTTGGTTAAACAAGACTGCAAAAGTGTTGCATTATATCGTTATCATTTTGGTATCTATCAAATTGATCGTGATCCAATTCTTGGTTTTGATCGTTATAAAAAGGTTTATGGCTGGAAACAGTTTTTAGGTATAGCAGCCATTCTCTGTGCTGAACAAATTGAGTACGACAAATGTGCTAGCGAAGAGAAGCAAGCAGCCTTGAATGCCGAGCAGGAAAATAAACAATGGGTCCACGTACGGGATAATTTATATATCAATGCTCATCATCAATTGGCATTAAAGTTTCCCTACGCAAATCGTTGCAGGCATTTATTCTCTGAACATGTTCAGCCCAGCAAGAGTCTGTCTATGTTTAGCGATCGTTTTTATACACATTTCGGTTTCGGTGAGGATAACGAGCTTTCATTGACAGGAACAATTGATAGCTCGACATTTAAGAGATTAAACCCTTCCAACTTTTATCAAGATAAACGTCATGTTTATCGTTATTTCAACATGCTTGATGGTGGTAATTTTTCTATTTTGGAAGATGCAGATCCAAAAACCTTTAAGTTATTAGGCGATTGCTATGCTAAAGATCGCCATCATATTTACGAAGAACGTTTTAGTCTGCTTAGGGATGCTGATTATGCCACTTTTAAAAGTGGCGCTGATGTTGGATGTATCGCAAAGGATAAAAAAGGTTATTGGTTTTGGGATGAGCGAAAATCTTGGGATGATTTGGATTCTGAAGAAAGAGAACGGCTCAGCGTGCTTGAACATTGAAAGTGTAAGCAATCCGATCAATACAGTCATTGATGTATTGATCAGTTTATTTCAATCAAATAACGTATGATCTGAGCGCAATAAAATGAGTGAAAGTGAGTTTTATAAAATTATATTCTTACTCAACTTTTCCCTTGATTAGAAAAGATTTTAATAAGTCTTCTGATTGTTTTAGCTTGGAAATTTTCTCTGAAATATTCTTTAACTCCATGTTTAATGCGTGTTTGGCAATTGGGCATAAAGTAAATTTTTCCTCACCCAAGTCAAAACAGGGCAGTAAAAGTTTAATGTCTTTTAGGTGCATTCCAGCATCGTTGAGCACTTTAATTTTATGAATATCTTCAATATCTTTTTGACTATAAAAGCGATAATGATTTGCTGTTCGTAGAGGATGAATTAATCCTAATTCTTCATAATAACGGAGCATACGAGGACTGATTTGAGTCAGTGCAGCAACTTTAGCAAGGTTCATCATATACCTTTTGACTGTAACAGTACTGTTTGAGTTTATCGTCAATACACTGACCAAACAAGCTGAAGCAATGATGGACTTTGAACAGAAGCAACAACTGATCTGAAAATCTTTTCAATATATTGAATATCGGTGATCTAGATTAAAGAGTACTTGAGCCATATACAGAAGATATTGAATTATTTTTCCTAAATTTGGACGACATCATGGAAAAGAATCAATTCAAATATTTGCTGAATGATTATCCATATCGCCTCAGATAGGCAGACCATCTATATTCCAATAATATTTATCGGCTTAGAATGCTGTTTTTTGACTAAGCCAAGACGTTTATAAAAGTCGATGAATGAAAATTATAAGCCTAAGATTATTGAATATTTTAGTTGATTGATCACTTGAAAATGAAAATTTATAAATCTTAAAGATGCCAAAAAATACAACATCTCTCAGTAAAATATAAATGATGGCTTTTTTATTTAGAATGTTCAGTAAGAAAATATATATGTTTTTTAATAAGAAAATTAAACGTCGTTACCGTTTGTCTGAGCTTTAGTGAATCCAACTTTAAATTGTTATAGCCTATTTAATAGACAATATTCAACATATAAAAATCATTTTATTGCATTGATAATCTGATTTATTTTTTTAGGTGAAATGTATGAACTTTATCAAAGTTTCTATACTTGCAACGGCATTGTCTGTTTGGTTACCCACTGTACAGGCGGAAGAAGTTGCGTCATTGCCGACAATTAAAGTGATGGCAGATTCTGAGCTTCGTCAGGAAGCGGTAGGTGTTACGCCTTATCAAGAAAATAAAGCTGTGCGTAGAGCATTGCAACATCAAGTTATTAAAAAAGAGAACGAAATTCAAAACTATAGTATTGGCGATAATATCGGTGTATTGGATATTCAGCTTAAAGCGCCTGAACCTAATTTTAATCAAATTCCTTCAGCATTACTGAGAGAATATGTGTTAGCTGTTGCAAATGGTTTACAGTCTTCTGACCCGACTACAGGTTTATTTACCATGATTGAACCACTTTCAATGGGTATAAATCGAGATAAAGCTTTGGAAGCTGTTCGTAATGGAACATTTCAGTTGAATTTTGATAAAGCACGTTTAGACTTGATGTTAGGTGATAAGTGGCAAAGTGGTCTGCCTAAATAATCAATATAACAGTGTTCTAAATATATGTTGAAGCCAATCTGTTGATTGGCTTTTACTATTTTAGGCTTTTAATTTATTGATTGAATTAGCGTATTAAAACGGGTTCTGTACAGTTTGAATAAAAGACTTCACAGGTTTTACCATTATTGTTCTCAGCGCAATAGGGTAGAACAAGCCGCGAGGCTTCTTTTAAAGTAGCTGCACTTTGATATGTAACTCTTACTAAGCCATCTTCATTGATAGGTTTTGCCATTACGGCACATTGATTTTTATATGTAAAAGTAATTTTACATTCATTCCCGCCTCTGCTTTTGCATTTATCCATAGCTTCCTTGGATGCAGAGCGACGACTAAAATGACCAGTTGATGTACCGATAGCAAATGGAGATTCCGCCATCGCTCCCCAAGTTTTTTTCCAGTAAGCCGTATTGACTGGTGGTGCAGTGGAGTAACCAAGTTGATCAGGAGGAACACAACTCGGTGTACCTTGAGGAATGCCTTGTGGGCAGTTTTGGGCAAAGGTAGATAGCGATGTAAATAATGTTAGTGCTGTTAAAACAAATATCTTCTTATCCATTATTGTTGTCCTTATAAACTTCATTTTACTACCCATACTCTCTATTTGAGTCTAAAACTTTTGAGATGTTCAATACATTTGAAATGAATTACGTCAGCGTATCAAAACGGGTTTAGTACAGTTTGAATAAAAGACTTCACAAGTCTTTCCATTATTCAATTTTGAACAAAAGGGTAAGGCAAGTTTAGTTGCTTCTTGAATAGTTGCTGCACTTTGATAGGCGACTTGCACAGAGTCATGATCATTCGGTGGTTGTGCCATAACTGAACATTGATTGTGATAAGTGAAAACTATTTTGCAAGCAGAACCACCACTATTTTTACATTTAGTCATTGCTTCATTTGATGCTGCTCGGCGAGTGAAATGTCCTGTTGCTGTTCCAATAATTGGAGAATCTTGTGATTCCGCCATCGCGCCCCAAGTTTTTTTCCAGTAAGCCGTATTGACTGGTGGAGCAGTGGAGTAACCAAGCTGATCAGGAGGAACACAACTTGGCGTACCTTGAGGAATGCCTTGTGGGCAGTTTTGGGCAAAGGTAGATAAAGATACAAATGCTGTTAAAAAGGCTAAAACAAATCTCTTTTTATTCATGATTATTGTCCTTTTAAATCTGATTGACTCGTTGATAAGTGAGTCCTTGTTTTAAACGCTCTAAATCATTGGGCATTAATTGAATTAGCGTATTAAAACGGGTTCTGTGCAATTTGAATAGGCAATTTCACAAGCTTTTCCTGTGTTGAGATTGGAACAGTAGGGTAGAGCTGTTTGAGTAGCAATGTTGACAGTTTCAGCACTGTGAAATGTGGATACTATGGGCGGCTTATTGTCAATTGGCTGGGCAATAACAGAACATTGGTTTCTATAAGTGAGCACAATTTTGCATTCGTTCCCACCTCTCGCCTTACACTTATTCATTGCCTCTTTGGATGCTGCATTACGGCTGAAATGACCTGTTGACGTGCCTATAGCAAACGGAGATTCTGCTATTGCTCCCCACGTTTTTTTCCAGTAAGCCGTATTGACTGGTGGTGCAGTGGAGTAACCAAGTTGATCAGGAGGAACACAACTCGGCGTACCTTGAGGAATGCCTTGTGGGCAGCTTTGGGCAAAGGTAGATAACGATGTAAATAATGTCAGTGTTGCTAAAACAAATCTCTTTTTATTCATGATTATTGTCCTTTTAAATCTGATTGACTCGTTGATAAGTGAGTCCTTGTTTTAAACGCTCTAAATCATTGGGCATTAATTGAATTAGCGTATTAAAACGGGTGCTGTGCAATTTGAATAAAAGATTTCACATTTTTTACCATTATTTGTTTTAGAACATGAGGCTAAAGCTAGTCGTGAAGCATCTCCAATATTTGGACCACCTTGATAAGTAATATTCATTGAATCAGATTCATTGGTTGGTTGAGCTATAACGGCACATTGATTTCTGTAAGTAAATTTAACCTCACAAGACTTTGCCCCTTCAGATTTGCATTTTTCAATAGCTTCTTTTGATGCAGAACGACGACTAAAATGACCAGTTGATGTGCCAATTACAGGTGAATCTGGAGAAGATGCCATCGCCCCCCAAGTTTTTTTCCAGTAAGCCGTATTGACTGGTGGTGCATTTGGATAGCCAAGTTGATCAGGTGGAACACAACTCGGTGTACCTTGAGGAATGCCTTGTGGGCAGTTTTGGGCAAAGGTAGATAACGATGTAAATAATGTCAATGCTGCTAAAACAAATAGTTTCTTATCCATTATTGTTGTCCTTATAAACTTCATTTTAATGCCTATACTCTCTGTTTTGGGTTTAAAACTTTTGAGATGTTCAATACAGTTGAAATGAATTACATCAGCGTATCAGAACTTGGGCTGTACAATTTGAATAGAATATTTCACATTTTTTTCCTTCATTGAGCTTTGAGCAATTAGGTAGTGCGAGTTGGGAGGCAGATTCAATTGTTGGGGCACTTTGAGAAATTGAATTAACAGATGAAGATTGCCCTGACTCTCTAATTGGCTGTGCCATAACAACACATTGATTATGATAGGCGAGTGATAGTTCACATGCCTTGCCACCCTTCGATTTGCAATTACGAATCGCTTCTTTTACTGCAGAGCGACGGCTAAATTGACCAGTCGATGTACCGATTTCACGCATCTCTGGAGAAGATGCCATCGCGCCCCAAGTTTTTTTCCAGTAAGCCGTATTGACTGGTGGAGCAGTGGAGTAACCAAGTTGATCAGGTGGAACACAACTCGGGGTACCTTGAGGAATGCCTTGTGGGCAGTTTTGGGCAAAGACTGACATGCTGGCGGCGAATAAGCATAGAAATAATAATATCTTCCTGAAAATCATAATGTTCACCTTGTATGGATTTATCTTTTGAATGGATTAAGGGTTATTTACCCAATAAAAATGATGAACACCCACTTTATCCATTTTTATAATCAAGACGTTTTTTCTTAGATATTTTAGAAAGTTAGCCAAAAAATATTTTGCTAATTAACATTATTTATATTAATTTAAGATTTTATTAATTCAAAGTTTAAATTTGATTAATGACTGAATTGTAATAAAACAATCTGCTTTCAAAGTCAGTTTTTTGTAGATCGTGGCGTTTATCTTAGCGTTATGGAATTAAATCTATTGGCTCTGCGGGGCTTGGGATTGAAAGAATTAGAGTTTAGATTATATACAAAGGTACACAATATCTTGAAAATAGCAGCCTGAATAGGCTGCTTCTTTAATCTACTTAAATTTAAAATAAAAGATAATTTCGACTATTTAATTGAAAATATTAAATTATTGCTTTTAAACATTTTCAAATTGCTATTTACTCTTGTTTATTTTCAAACAAAGGGTCTAATACTGTATGTGCTTCCATTGTATGGTTTTTAGTGGAGAAAATATTTCCATCGAGTGTCGAATATTTATTCCATACAAATTCCTGTTTGCCAAGATCAAAGAGCCTAACTGAATAAAATTGTCCTTGTTTTGGTATATAGGTTGTTACTAGCCCTGCACCTGCCCCCATTGTTGCAAGCGTTACTCCAACACTTAATGCACCCATTGCTAATTTAGAACCTGCTGAAGCTTTTAAGCCATCCAGTGATACCACAAAAATATAATTTGATTTTGACCAATCTTTTAAAGTATTAATCGTCTCAGGTTCCAGAATGGGAAGTGGTAAAGCCAATTTTTTATTTCTTGAATTTGCCAAGATTACTTCATTTGATTTTGCAATATACTGATTAAAAGCCAAGACAGCCTTTTGTTGATCAACATTCATATTTGAGTTATTGGTATTTAAGAATGGATAATTTGTGATTTCCGCACGTTTTGAATCTTTATTTATAAGAATATCATATTTTTTTAGCTGTTCTTCTGGCATCGATCCACAAATGAAAGGAGAGGCAATTTCACTAATTTGTACACCATTCTGGTTCAGTTGTTTTGAGAAGGTTTGAATAAATTTTTCACTGGTTAATTGTGTAGGTTGATTTAGAATCAGATCTTTACCTAGCTCATTAGTAAGTAAACAACTATTGACTAAAATAGCCACGGGCTGGGCCTGAAGCTTCATTTGTGTTTGGTTAAGTTGATTACGTATTTCAGGTGATATTTTTGTTGTGTTACAACCTGCAAAAATTACACTTATAACAAGGGGATAAATCAATTTTTTCATAGCTATTTTAATTCATGATTTAGCAAAGTTTAATTTCAGTTCAAAACATACAAAGATTAAGTTAAATTTTAATTAAAAGAAAGTTTAATTATAGTTATATGAATAAAAAAATCCCCGCAATAAGCGAGGATTTTTTTCGAGGTGTTTTAATTAAAATTTAAACACGTTCGATAATTGTCGCGATACCTTGACCAAGACCGATACACATGGTTGCAAGACCGATTTGTGTATCTTGTTGCTCCATCACGTTCAACAATGTTGTGGTGATACGCGCACCAGAACAGCCCAATGGGTGACCCAATGCAATCGCACCGCCGTTCAAGTTGATCTTGTCTTGCTTGTCATAGATGTTCAAGCCTTTCATTACAGAAAGACCCTGAGCAGCAAATGCTTCGTTTAACTCGATGGTTTGGATATCATCCATCGTTAAGCCAGCACGTTTAAGCGCTTTTTGAGTTGCAGGAACAGGACCATAACCCATGATTGCAGCATCACAGCCTGCAATTGCCATAGAGCGAATCACCGCACGTGGCTTAAGACCTAAAGCTTGAGCACGTTCAGCAGACATCAATAACATTGCAGACGCGCCGTCAGACAATGCAGAAGAAGTCGCAGCAGTTACAGTACCGCCTTTAGGGTCAAATACAGGACGCAATGCTTTAAATGCTTCAATGTTTGCATCTGGACGAATCACTTCATCGATGTCACATAGAACTTTAAAGCCATTGGCATCATGACCTTCAACACCAATGATTTCGTTTTTAAAACGACCTTCTTGGGTTGCAGCCCAAGCACGACGGTGAGATTCAACACCAAATGCATCTTGTTCATCACGGCTAATGCCGTTCATACGACCTAACATTTCAGCAGTTAAGCCCATCATGTTAGATGCTTTTGCATAGTGTTTTGATGCTTCAGGGTTAAGGTCGATGCCATGCATCATACCTACGTGCCCCATATGCTCTACACCACCCACGATGAAGATATCACCTTGGTTTGTTGCAATTTGAGCAGCAGCAGTATGGATGGATTGCATAGAAGAACCGCAAAGACGGTTAACCGTTTGACCACCAACAGTTTTTGGTAAATCAGCCAACAATACGATGTTACGACCAATGTTCATACCTTGTTCTAAAGTTTGGTTCACACATCCCCAAATTAGATCTTCAACTTCATTGACATCAAACTGGTTACGAGCAACTAAAGCACGTACTAATTCAGCAGATAAGCTGTCCGCACGTACATTACGGAACATACCATTTTTGGTTTTACCCATTGCAGAACGTACGCCATCAACGATGACAACGTCACGTGGATTTAAAGTAGCCATTCACGTTGCTCCTTAACCGTAGAATTTTTTGTTGTTAGCAGCCATGTCACGCAACATTTGTGGCGCTTCATAAGCTTTACCTAAGTGTGCGTATTTGTCGCAAAGTGCTACATATTCAGCTACACCAGTTTGGTCGATGTAACGCGCAGGACCACCACGGAATGGAGGGAAACCAACACCCATGATCATTGCCATATCTGCTTCAGACGCAGTTGCAACAATGTTGTCTTCTAAGCAACGAACAGTTTCGTTACAGAACGCAAGCATCATACGGTCAATAATTTCTTGTGGATCAAACTCATGTTTTTCAGTTGTTGCCATAGTTGCAACAAGATCATATGCAGTAGGATCAACAGTTTTAGCTTTTTTGCTTTTACGATCGAGTTCATATTTATAGAAACCAACGTCGTTCTTTTGACCAAGACGTTTGTTTTCATACATGATTTCGATTGCACCTTTGTAGTCAGGCTTCATACGGTCTGGGAAACCTTCAGCCATAACTTCTGCACCATGAACACCTGTGTCGATCCCTACAACGTCGATGAGGTATGCAGGACCCATAGGCCAGCCGAATTTTTCCATGACTTTATCCACTTGCTGGAAGTCAGCACCATCTTTAAGAAGAAGGTCAAACGCACCAAAGTAAGGGAACAATACACGGTTAACAAGGAAGCCAGGGCAGTCGTTTACAACGATTGGTGTTTTACCCATTTTCTGAGCAAGTACTACAGTTGTGGCAATTGCTTCTTCAGAAGTTTTTTCACCACGGATCACTTCAACCAACGGCATCATGTGCACAGGGTTAAAGAAGTGCATACCGACAAAGTTTTCAGGACGAGCCAAGGCTTTAGCAAGACGTGTAATAGAAATCGTTGAAGTATTCGATGCAATGATCGTATTGTCACGCACTTTAGCTTCAGTATCTTTCAATACAGCTTCTTTGATTTTTGGATTTTCAGTCACCGCTTCAATCACGATATCGACTTCTTTAAACTCGTCATAGCTTAAAGTTGGGCGGATACGTGCAAGTGTTTCACCCATTTTTGCAGGTGTCATCTTTTTACGTTCAACTTGTTTAGTCAACAATTTGTTCGCTTCAGACATACCCAATGCAAGTTGTGGGTTACCAATATCTTTCATGATGATCGGTGTGCCTTTGCTCGCCGCTTGGTAAGCAATACCACCACCCATAATACCTGCACCTAAAACAGCTGCTTGGTTAACAGGGTGAGCACCTTTTTCATGTTTTTTAGATGCTTTTTTCACAACTTGGTCGTTGATGAATAAGCCAATCAAAGCACCTGCTTGTGGTGTAATCGCCGCTTTAGCAAATGCTTCAGCTTCAATTTTTAACGCAGCATCACGTTTTTGGCTAACGCCTGCTTGAAGTGAATCAAGAAGAAGTTTTGGCGCAGGGTATTGGGCTGGATTTGCTTTAGCCAGTACCACACCTTTAGATGAGTTAAACGCCATCATTTGTTCAAGCATGTCTAATTTCACAGGCTCTAATTTTTCTTGACGTTTTGCTTTCCAGTCTAAACGACCAGAGATTGCTTGTTTAACAAGATCAATCGCAGCTTCTTGTAATTTGTCAGCAGCGACAACAGCATCTACAGCACCGTCTTTAAGTGCAGCTTCAGGGCGTTTGTTTGCTGACGTTGCAATCCACTCTACAGCGTTATCAATACCGATCAAACGGCTTAAACGAACTGTACCACCGAAACCAGGGATGATTCCCAATTTAACTTCAGGTAAGCCTACAGTTGCAGTCGTTGACATGACACGGTAGTCACACACCAGACACATTTCAAAACCGCCACCCAAAGCAATGCCATTGATCGCAGCAACTTTAGGAATTTCTAAGTCTTCAAACGCATTGAAGATTTCATGAACAGGCATTGCCCATTCTACAATCGCACTTTCGCCTTGCTTAAAGTTATCACCGAACTCAGTGATGTCGGCACCAACGATGAATGTAGATTTACCAGAAGTAACGATTAAACCTTTCACTTCACTGTTATTTTTTACAGCTTCAATAGCAGCTTTAAAGTCTTCAATCGTTGCACGGTTGAATTTGTTAACCGACTCACCTTGTAAGTCAAAGCGGAATTCTGCAATTCCGTCCGAAAGCAATTGGACGGTAATGGCATTGCCAGCGTGGATCATGCCCTGATCTCCTTTTTTGGAGGACTTCTAAGTTGATGTTCTGAAGTGTGTATGCTTTTCCCGCACACATTTCGACTTCACTAATCTTACGATAACTATATCTAAAAATAACCTAACAAGTTGTATCAAGCCGTGACGCAAGGGTCATCATTTTTTTTTGGATATCATATTGATTTAACCTTTTGAATTTTAAGAAATGTAAGTGATTTTTGTGTAAGTGTTTATATTTTATCAATTTAATTTATATTTTATTGAGCATTCTTTCACAAAAGGATTGAGCTGAAATATTAAATTAGGTTTGTTATTTCTGTCATTTAGGTCAACTGAGTTTTAAATATGAATTAATTTTTTAGAAATTCTTAAAAAACAATTGAATAATATTTGTCATATATATAATATTTTATGCGACGTTTATCACAAAAAAGAACTAATCATGCCTATACAAAACAAAAAACTCACGCTGATGGCTATTTCTGTATGTCTTCTTGTCGTCGGCTGTGGTGGTGGTGGAGATTCTTCTTCATCAAATTCCTCAAACTCTACAACAACCGAAGACAATTTAGAAAATGGAACTCGATATTATTTTGTCGACTATGAGCTTAATGATGACTCAGATAATTTAACGATGGAGTATTACGAAGTTTTTAATAAGCAGTTTAAGAACCTTCAATCAAATACAAGTTTGGATGAATATATTCTTACAGCAAATAAGCTATACACACCACGAGATATTGCAACTAACAAAGTCATATTGAATTCGACCACATCATGGACATCAACATTAATTGGTGATGTAAAAACAGATATTAAGCTCGAAAAAGTAGATATTTCTGGCAGAAATATTTTTGATACGGTTTTACCTGGTTACCGTAGCTTAGGCTTTGACAATGAAAACAATTATGGAGAAGCACGAAAATTGTTAGTTTCATATGGTAAAGAAAACTTTCCAAAAGGCAGCAATTGTTATCGAATTATCTCAACTAAGAATAACCAAGATTATTTTAGCTTTGAGACTAACCAAGAATTTAATCAGGATTTTGAAGACTTCAATCAAGATAATATTGGCTATGTAGATTATTTAAATGAACATTACAAACCTTTAGGTTTGAGTTATCGCTACGAAAGTGGTAATTGGCAAGGGATTCCTTGGACAACGATTTATGAAATTGAACTGGGCATTGGAGACGAAGATGCTGTTGCAGTAAAATATCAAAATAAAACATATTTAGCTGAGTACAACAGTCGTATCGAATGGACCAACGGTAAAGAAATTAGACAGTGGGAAAATCTATTAGGTAGAACTACGACAGATAAAGAAAGAATACCAAAATTGAATATTGAAAGATTAAAAAATGGTTGTACGGTTTATAATTCAACAGCTGCTTCTACTTTAAGTTCATTGAAATTGATTGATTGGAATTAAATTAATAGGTAAGCGTAATTAAGTAAATAAATCCAAACTTCAATGTATAAAAATTATTGTACATTGGAGTTTTTTAAAATAAATATAATAAAAACAGTTGATTACTTGGTTTTAGTTTTTTTGATTTGTAGATTTGATATAATAAAAGTTAGGCTATCTAATTCTAATGTTCACAATGCTGTAGAACATCCCGATTTTTTAAAAAAGAGTGCTATATGATTAAATGGATCATATTGGCGATTTTTGTGATTTCTGCTTTGTATATCCAAAATCGCGGTAAAGTACGACATTCGTTTTATCGTCAATTTTTTGATCATTCAACGATACTCGCACCGATTAACTTTCTCATGTATATGTTTTCAAAAGTGCCGAATCAGCCGTATATCGACACGCAATATTTTAAAGATTTAAAAGTATTGGATGAAAACTGGGAAATGATTCGCGATGAAGCGCAAGCTTTATATGCTAAAGGTGGAATTAAAGCTTCAAGTACATATGATGACTTAGGTTTTAACTCGTTCTTTAAAACAGGTTGGAAGCGTTTTTATCTGAAATGGTATGATTCTGCTCATCCATCTGCTGCGGAACTTTGCCCAAAAACAACGGCTTTATTGAAAACTTTGCCGACCATCAAGGCAGCAATGTTTACTGAACTTGCACCTGATAGTCGTCTTGTTCGTCATCGAGATCCTTATGCAGGTTCTTTGCGTTATCATTTGGGATTGATTACGCCGAATGATGACCGCTGCTTTATTGACGTAGATGGTCAACGTTATTCTTGGCGTGATGGTGAAAGTGTGGTTTTTGATGAAACTTATATTCACTATGCCGAAAATACCACGGATCAAAATCGTATTATTTTCTTTGCTGATGTTGAACGTCCTTTAAAAACCAAGTTAATGGAGCGCTTTAACCATTGGTTTGGTAAAAAAGTTATGACGGCTGCCAGCTCTCCAAACGAAGCAGGCGACCAAACTGGTGGTTTAAATAAAGTTTTTGGTTATGTTTATCAAATTCGTATCAAGGCGAAAGCGCTGAAAAAATCCAATCGCTCATTGTACTATTTTTTAAAATGGTTCTTGATGTTGGGTATTTTCTTCCTGATTTTTATTCGTCCTTATATGTCGCAGATTATTGCTTTTATTCAAAAGCTAATCTGATTTAAAGCGCCCATTTTGGGCGTTTTTTTTATTGTATAAATAAATGATTCAATGATCATATTTCAGCTAGAATATTATTTTGTAAAACAAATGATAAAGAACGTGATGCAAAAATTTCATACTAAAATTGATTGGTGGGTGTTAGGTTTCTTAATTGCAATGACAGGTTTACTGGTTCAATTGCTGTTTACGATGTATGCCAAAGGAACAATGGTTGAATATCCTGAGCATACCATAGTTTATATTCTCACGATTGCTGTGATTTGGTGGCCTGCATTCAATACTCGCTATAGGATTCAAGACCGAATATTGAGTATTTCTTGCTTATTTTTAAAATGGTATATTCCATTGGCAACCATTCAAAAGATCACCCCTACTCATGATTCGATTGCATCACCTGCTTTATCTTTAGATCGGTTGAAAATTGAATATAGTAAAGATGGTGAAATTAAGCAGGTTCTGATTTCTCCAAGAAATCACCAAGCTTTTATTGAGGCTGTAGAGAAACAACAACTTATCAAATAGCGATTGAATCAACGCTCGTGTAGTCATCAGAAAACTTGGCTCAAGTGTTATACATGAACCATCGAGAACAATAATGATCCCCATTGGTACTTTTAGCTTTCTACAATTCTTTTTATTATTTATCTGCCCAATATTAGGGGGGATTTCATGCATCATCTTGGTTGTCTTGGGACTGAACTATTTCATTCAAAAATTTATCAATAAGGTTCCAGATCAGCATTTTTTGTCACTGAAAGTAAAATGTTTTTTAGTATTCTTTGCGGTTTTCAATATCTGGAATATCTATCTGTTTTTTCTGTCAGAACGAGTAAGTGATGAGGTCAATGTATCGATGGAAAATAAAGAAAAACGTAAACGTTTTATATTGCCAGTGGATTATGTTTATGATGGTTTTGTATTTCCTCAAGGAACATTAATCAATGCATATAATGTGCATGACGATGGTGGTCGTTATCGTTATTTAACGCTTTCAGGGCTTGAGCAAGCACGTTTTCAACAGCCAGTATATATTGCAGGTGTCTGGGCTAAGGCGATTAAGGTCGACTCAGATCATGAGTTTTTAATTGAACTTTCACAAGATCAAGATATTTCACCTGTTTATATTCTAGATGGTCAGGGTGAATATAAAGTAGATTCTGCACGTGCTTCAATACATTGTAAAAAGGATCAAATCGCGCAATATACAGTGAATTCTGGTTACTATCCTGATAAAGATTATACCAGTGAAGACTGGTATACACTTGAAAAGGAACGTTTTGATCCAAAACAATGGCTGTTTAGAGGCTGTTTTTCCGCTCCGCCAATCTATGTCGATCGCCCTTATCCACAAACAAAATTATATGATGAAGAACGAATGAGCGAGGTAACGAATGCTGCAATAATTTAAAAATTGGCTGTTTTAAGGCATTAAAGACTTATTTTTAAAAAACAGTTTCAGAATTAAATACAATTAAAATGCTTGAAAATAGGCTTAAAAGCATCACATTATGAGGTGTAGAGCGGAACAACAGGTTTAATGTGAACGAAAACGCACGTGCAAATATTGAAAAGATTTTAGCCCATATGACCACCTTACCTGGTGTGTATAAAATGCTGGGAAAAGATGGCGAATTGTTATATGTGGGAAAAGCCAAAAATCTAAAAAATCGTGTATCAAGTTATTTTGTCAAAACCATCGAACATCCCAAAACTCAAGCATTGGTTGCACGAATCTATAATATTGAAACCTTGGTGGTTCGTTCTGAAACAGAAGCATTGTTGCTTGAGCAAAATCTAATTAAGCTGCATCGTCCACCATATAACATTATGCTGCGTGATGATAAGTCATATGTTTATATCTTTGTATCCGCAGATAAACCTTACCCGCGTATTGCCTCAGGACGAGGTAAAGGGAAACACCAAGTGGGTAAGTTTTTTGGACCTTATCCCAGTGCATATAATGCGCGAGATACCCTGCTCGTTTTACAGAAATTATTTAATGTACGTCAGTGTGAAAATAGCTATTTTTCACAGCGCAAACGCCCGTGTCTACAATATCAAATCAAACGTTGTACTGCACCTTGTGTTGGACTGATTAGCCCAGAAGCCTACCATGAAGACGTTCAGAACTCGATTCGCTTTCTCAATGGTGATACCAAAGAGTTGAATCAGGAGTTGATTCAAAAAATGGAACAGGCTGCCGAGAATCTGGAATTTGAAAAAGCAGTATTTTATCGTGATCGAATGGCTTTACTTAGAGATGTTCAGGCACAACAAGCCATTTATAAAGTGAAAGGCGAGGCTGATATCTTGGCAATTGCCTATCAGGCAGGAGTAACCTGTGTACAGATCATGCATGTGCGTAATGGTAAAATGCTGGGTGGAAAAAGTTATTTTCCAGATATGCTTGGTGATGATCTAGGGCAAATGTTGGCAGATTTTATTGCCAATTTCTATTTCCAAGTGGCAGATGAAGTCCCTGCTGAATTGATTGTGAATGTTGAGGTTTCTGATCGGAAAGAATTAGAAGCAGCATTGCATCAACAATTCGAAAAGAAAATTCAGATTAAACACAATGTTCGAGAAACTCGTGCTGAATGGCTGGAGTTGGCTGAAATGAATGTACAGCATGCCATCAAAGGTAAACTTGCCAACCATTTAGAGCTAAATGAGCGTTTTTATCAGCTTGAGCAAGTGTGTGGTCGCCCAATTGACAGTATTGAATGTTTTGATATTTCCCACACGATGGGTGAGGCAACGATTGCTTCATGTGTGGTGTTCGATGCAGGTGGGGCACGTAAGCGCGATTATCGACAATTCTCCATCGAAGACATTACAGGTGGTGATGATTATGCTGCGATGCGTCAAGCATTGACTCGACGTTATAAAAAAGCCATGTTGCCCGATTTATTGCTGATCGATGGGGGCAAAGGTCAGTTACATATGGCGATGGAAGTAATGCAAGAGTTGGGCTTAGAAGCGTTTATGGTTGGAGTCTCTAAAGGTGAGGGGCGTAAACCGGGGTTAGAAACCTTACATTTTACCGATGGTACAAAAATACAACTCCCAGAAGACCATAAAGCCCTGCATTTGATTCAACAAGTCCGCGATGAAGCGCATCGTTTTGCCATCACCAAACATCGCGCTAAGCGTGATAAACGTCGAGGTGGTTCAGTGCTTGAAGCAATTCCTGGTTTAGGACCAAAACGCCGCCGTGATTTACTTACCCATTTTGGTGGTATTCAAGGTGTACTCAAAGCTTCAGAACATGATTTAAAAAATGTTCCGGGTCTTGGTGATGTCATGGCACGTATGATTTATAAAGTTTTGCATGAGTAAACGGCCCCTGTTATCCGTAATACATTGTTATCAGGGATAAGGTGCATTTGCCAAAACGACCATTGACGCATGAGTCATTGATCATTTTCATCTTGCTTTAAATATGGAACAGTACAGCAAAGGTCATAAAATTGGACAGATCATGTCATTAGAATCGCTGTTTCAGCAGATTGAGCAAAAGCAATGGATTGATATTCCTCAAGGATGGTTACAAGGACGTACAATTTTTGGCGGTCTTGTCGCTGGTATGTTGATTCATAAAGCCATCACCACCATTGCTGATACTGGGAAAAAGCTACTTAGCTGTAGCATTACATTTGTGGGTCCAGTTGAAGAAGCACAGGTTAAATTAACTGCTGAAATTCTTCGTCAAGGCAAGTCTGTGACAACAATTGAGGTTCGACTTTGGCAAAATGAAGCTGTGCAAAGTATTCTTATTGCCAGTTTTGGAAGTCAGCGCGATTCAAAAATTCAGGTCGCAAGAGAGCCACAAGTGCCTGATTTTCCATCACTTGATCAAATGAATATTGTGCCGAAGTATTTACCTTTTCCTGAATGTGTAAAGAATTTTCAATTGGGATGGACCGAGGGTAATTATCCCATGACGGGCAGTAAGCAACCTGATTTTGCTGGGCGTTGTCGTTTTGACCCTGATCTACACAGTAATCGTGAAATGCATGTTGCAGATCTGTTGACGCTGATGGATGTTTGGCCACCGGGAGTCTTGCCGATGTTTAAAATGCCCGCGCCTGCCAGTTCACTCACTTGGCATGTCACCTTGGTTCATCCACTTAACAATCAGTTGAATGATTGGTTTAAATATCAAGTAATCACAGACTTTGCTGAACATGGCTATGCAACAGAGCATGCTTACTTATGGGACGAGCAAAATCGCCTCATTGCGATTGCAAGACAGACAGTTACTGTATTTGCCTAGTCGACAGTTTTACGTGAATCGTATAAAGTATGAATGAAATAGAGCTTTACTCTACATGATTATTTACCATTAAATTGGGTAAATAGGGGACTCACTGGCGGTGTCTATGACTACAGGTCGTATCCTGAATATTCCAAATATCTTGACGCTTGCTCGGATTGCGTTAATTCCAGTTTTTTTAATCATCGCCTATTGGCCACCTGCAATTGGAGTAGGTGGGCATACAGGTGGCATGACACGACATATTATTTTGACTGCAATTTTTGTGATTGCTGCTGTGACGGACTGGTTTGACGGCTATTTGGCTCGAACCTTGAACCAAACCTCAGCATTTGGGCGTTTTTTAGATCCCGTTGCAGATAAATTGATGGTTGCAGCAGCTTTAATTGTATTGGTGCAATGGCAACCTACGATCGCAATGGCGTTTGCCGCAATTGTAATTATTTCTCGTGAGATTACCGTTTCAGCATTGCGTGAGTGGATGGCTGAATTAGGTGCGCGTACCAATGTTGCGGTATCGACTGTAGGTAAATATAAAACAGCATTTCAAATGATTGCGATCACGGTATTTCTGTTAAATTGGCAACCTCTTGAAATGTTAGCTTACGCATTACTGTATACAGCAGTCATTTTGACGTTATGGTCGATGTTTATTTATCTCAAAGCAGCGTGGCCTTATTTGAAGCAACCTTAAGGAACAAAGCTGTTGTTTAACTTATGGTCGTAATGGGAAATTAATGTATTTCACCATTACGACATCATTCAAACATAAAATAATTTACTTTCCCTTTGCATTTCTCGTTACTCGTGATTAGAACTTATACCATTCAAGAAAACTTGCAACATATAGCTAGTCTGTTAAAAAACAATTTTAAGTATTTGATTTTAAATTATTAGCTGTGTACCAAGACTAAAATATAAGATTGACTGTGATCTTATGCTATATTGCTGAAGAACAAGATTAGAAAAAATACTGTTGTGACGTTCTCGTCAACTACATCGTCATCAGTAGAACAAAGGAATATTTATGTCATCATTGTTTTATTTATCAAATCAAAATTTATATTTATTGGATGGAAATAAAAGTATAACCGTACCTTGCCAAGCGATTGACCAATATAAGAAAAATCTAGTTGAGATTCAGCAGCGTAAAGAGTGGAAAACTAAAGGTACTGGTGCTCAGTTTACGGGAAATTTTTCACAAGATGATCAAGTTGATTTAAATCATATTTTTCCAACCGATGTGGTCTTAACATCGGATCATAAAATGATTTATACCGCATGCTTACAAGAAGGAACATCAATTAATGTTAAATCTCTCAATGACTTGCAAGAAACAGAAGGTTTAATACTCAGAAAAAATGATTTTGTGGTTCAGGACATGGCATATGATGAAGCGAAAAAACGATTAGCACTCTCTGTCAATTCAAATGGTTATGAGCGCCATATTTGTATTTTACCTTTAGATGCTAATCGGACACAGTATTTAACAGAAGGCGACTGTCAGGACTCAAATCCATGTTTTGATCCACAAGATACTATGCAACTTTATTATGACTCTTGTGGTCTAGCTTATGGCGAGCATCGAATTGCTTATAGCCCAAAGGAAATCTATCATTTAGATATGGGGACAGGTGAGTTACAAACAGTTGCTTCGGACCCGAAATTTGATTTCTTTAAACCTAAAATGGATAGTTTAGGAAATTTATATTTTATTAAAAGACCTTATTCACGTGATGGTAGTCATCATTCGCCAGTGACCACAATAAAAGATATTATTTTTGCACCATTTAAAATTATTCGGGCAATTGTAGGCTGGTTAGATTTTTTTACACAGCGTTATACAGGGGAATCTTTAAAAACAACATCAGGGAATAATCCTGCCAAGTCTCAACAAAAGTCAGAAGAAGAATTATTTGTTGAAGGTAATCTGATCAAAGCTCAACAAAATTTAGAGCGTAATCAGAAGTCTGGAGAAAAATACCCTGGCATGATTCCAAAGTCTTGGGAGTTGGTTAAAATGTCACCCACGGGTGAAATGACGACATTAAAGCGAGGGGTGATGAGCTTCGCTTTAAAAGATGACACTATTTTTTATTCCAATGGAAAATATTTAATTGAACTTGATGCAGATCAAAATGAGCATCTTAGAATTGAAGCTAAGCTAATTTCAAAGATTATTTGTGGATGATATTGTCATTTTTGAAGTAAAGAAAACGTCATTGAGCGTTTTCTTTATGGAGCGTTTTCTTTATGGAGCGTTTTTTTGAATTCAGCTTAGCAATGTTTTTAAATATTATTCAGCTTGACCAACTTGAAAGTGCTCTCATTACATATGGTCAATCTGCTTAAAAACACCTGCAATAAAATATAATGTCTCTTGATCAATACAATCAATCTATTGTTGAATCATATCAAACTTTTATTGCCAAACTTTGCCGCTAAAGCTTAAATAACTTAGGGCTTCATCTAGGTGATGCTTCATTAAAAAGTCCTAAGGATGAGCAGTTGATTTTGACTCAGGCTTAACATTTTTTTATTAATACCGCACACATTAATTTTTGATAATGGTGAGTGATGTATGACCAAATCGTGATTTGGTTTGATCAGTATTTTTGAGTGAAAAACTGCCTTTCTCTGATTCTCGAAAAAGAAATACCGACAATGATTGAAAATCTGCACGACTAATGAATAAATCTTGTATAGACAGGGTCCATTTTTCTCCTGAACGTAGTTGAGCAATTCGGGTCGAAATTTGCTTGAGCAGATCCATTTTATTCATCCTGATTAAGGTAATAAATACTTTGCTATAGCATGTAAAAATAGTATTTATCACATCATTTATTTTGCCCTAATTGTTGCAAGATCATTTATCAAGGCTATCTAGCATGACTATTTTGTGACAAAGATATTGCATTTTCGTGACAAGTCAAAAAGGCTTTAGATATAAAATAGATAAGCTTTTCTATTTTTCTGCTGAAAAATTGGAATTTGCTAAAATATATTCAATTTCATCTTTTGCTGCTGTTTGAAGTTTACTGCGAAAGGCATCTACCGCTTGTTCAATCAATGTTTCAGCTTCTAATTCAAGACGAAGACGGACACTTTCTAGCTCCGAGGTGATCTGTGCATCTGCAACAGCAAATTGACCATTGGCATAGTCGATCGCTGGTGTATCAGGATTCTTGGTATATTTTTCACTATAAATTGAAATTTCAAGATCAATTTGCTGACGTAAATTTTGTAAGTTTAGTGTCTGTTGTTCATATTGCTGAGTTTCATCTTTTTGTAGTTCTAAATTATAAGCATCTTGTTGTGCACGTTTTTCAGCTAAAGCTTTCTCTAGCGCTAATTGTTTACGAACACGGGCTTCTTCGATCAATTGAGCTTTTAAGTCAGCATAAGCTTGTTCTACTTTGAGTTGAGCAACTTGCATTTCACGTTGGTCGTTGCTTAACCACTGTTGTACATCCGTTTTTGGGCTGAGAAGATCACAGATGCGATTGAGGTCATCTACAAAAGTTTGGCGTACAGCCTCAGGCGTGTCTAACCAACGCTTTTTAAAATCTTGACCGACATTTAATGTCACCGCATATCTCCTTGGGAAAATGTTTAAAATTTATAACTTATAGGTTTGAGGCTGAGTACCCATGTGTCGATAGGCTTTGTATTTCTCTCGACCAACTTGCTTAGCAGACTCATCATTTTCGATGATTTCTATAATGTGACTAAATTGTGTCACTTGTTCAAGTGCTTGACTGTTAAAATTAAACACAATCCATTCAGATGATTCGGGAAGTTTGGGGGAAATACAGATCGGTGCATCGACTTGATCAATACCATGCGCCAAAAAACTAGTGGGATCAAAAGACCACAAATATTCATCCAGTTGTTGTTGCATATTCACATCAGGGCAATGCAGCCAAATTTTAGCTGCATTTCGTAGAATTTTACGACATAAACGACAAGCACTTTCAACTTGTCGTTCAGGGCTTTTTTCAAACAAGTAAAAGCTAATTTTAGCCATTTGTTTTTACACGATTGGCAATGAATTGCATGAGTAATGGTACTGGACGACCAGTAGCGCCTTTATTTGCGCCAGAGTTCCATGCTGTACCTGCAATATCCAAGTGCGCCCAACGGTAGTCACGAGTAAAGCGTTCCAAGAAACACGCTGCGGTGACTGCGCCTGCTTTAGGACCACCGATATTGGCAATATCAGCAAATGGGGAGTCAAGTTGCTCTTGATAGTCCTCATAAACTGGCATGCGCCATACACGGTCAAATGATGCGTGTCCTGCTGCCGTAATTTCTTCTGCGAGTTCATCATCAGGTGTAAATAAGCCTGAGACAACAGAACCTAGTGCAACCACACAAGCACCTGTTAATGTTGCAATATCAATAACCAGCGCAGGATTGAAACGCTTGATATAGGTTAACGTATCGCAAAGCACCAAACGACCTTCTGCATCAGTATTTAAAATTTCAACAGTTTGTCCACTCATGGTGGTGACAATATCGCCAGGGCGGGTTGCATGACCTGATGGCATGTTTTCAGCGGCAGCAATTGCACCGACCACATGAATCGGTAGTTTTGCTTCACATAGGGCACGGATAGTACCCAATACCGATGCTGAACCACACATATCAAATTTCATCTCATCCATGCCTAAGCCTGGTTTCAGTGAAATACCGCCTGTATCAAAAGTAACACCTTTACCAACCAATACGATTGGTGCTTGGTCTATATCTGCCTTATATTCGAGTGTAATCACACGTCCAGGCCAGTCAGAACCTTTGCTGACAGCAAGAAAAGCGTTCATGCCTAAATCAGCCAATTGCTGTTCTTCGAGTACAGTTACTTTTAGCAAATCAGGAAATTCAGCGGCTAAAGCACGCGCTTGTTCTGCTAAATATTCTGGAAAGCAAATATTTGGTGGGCAATTGCCTAAGTCGCGGGTAAAGTTTTGACCCTTTTGCACAGCAGAGATCAAATGCAGTTTTTCGGTATTTAAATCTGATTGTGTCGCAATAAATTCAATACTTTCTAAGCTGAATTCATTCTTTTTAGATTTATACTCATCATAACCATAAGCGGCTTGAGTCAGGCTTAATGCAAATAAATAGTGCAACTCTGAAGGGAGCGCAGAAATATCAATACTGACTTGTTGGAATTTTTTTTGTGACGCTTTGATAATGGTTTGTGCGATTTTTGCTAATTTTGCAACTTTGACATCAGATGCTTTATCTAAACCAATTAAGGTGCACTGCGCAACTTGAGTTAGCTTTCCGATCAGTGGTAAAGTTTCATTTAAGCTTGCTTTATATTGAATGTTATCAATCAATGCATTTAAGTCATTGATTTTGTATGTCTCTTGGACCTGTTTTAAGTTTTCAGAATCCACCAGAATAAATAACGCCTGGCGAGATGTAGACGCTGAAAATGACGTGTTAATCGTAAGTTTCATATGTTGTCTTTGTGCCTGTTGTACATTTCAAATCATTAAACCATTGAACCACTTCAAATGGTAGAATTTCAATCTAGTTTTATAATTTTAACTTCGGGTAAACTAGCGCTACGTCATGATACTACCCTTATTTGGAAGATTAATTTGATTATTCGACGCTACCTTGTCAAACAAGTCGTTTCGACCTCCTTAGTGGTGGTTGCATTATTGACACTCATCATGATGGGTGGGCAACTGATTAAGCAATTTGGTCGTGCTGCAATGGGGCGTGTAGACCCAAGTATTCTCTTGAGTATTATTGGATTTCGTTTACCTGAGTTCTTGACCTTAATCCTTCCTTTGGGTTTCTTTATTGGGCTGATGTTGGTTTTTGGTCGTTTATATGTAGACCATGAAATGGCCGTGCTCAATGGGAGTGGAATCAGTCGTATTCAGGTTGCTCGATTATTAATTCCATTAACCATTGTTTATTTCTTTGTACAAAGTGCATTAATGATCTGGATTTCACCTTGGGGACTTCGTCAGTATGGGCAATTGGTTTCTACCCAAGCTGTACGAACTGGATTTGATTTAGTTCGACCCAGAGAATTTATTTCATCGGGTGCATATACCATCTATGCTGGTTCTCTGTCTGAAGATCGAAAAAATCTTAAAGATATTTTCTTTTATCAGCGTGCAGAGAAAGAAGGTAAGCCTGATGTCATGATTTTGGCGAAAGAAGCGACCCGTGTGGAAATGGCGAATGAAACAGCAAGTGTTGTGGACTTGGTTCTGGGGCGACGCTATGAAATTTATCCAGGTACGCCGAAATATAGTCAAACTGAATTTCAAACCTACCGTTTACGTTTAGAAAATAATAAAGAAGCAAAGTTTGAAAGTGATGAGGTTGAAGCACTCGGTTTTGGCAAATTACTTGAAAATAAAGATGATCCAGTCATACAAAGTGAATTGGGATGGCGGTTATTTGTGCCATTCTCAATGATTGTAGCTTTAATGTTAGCAACGGCTTTGTGTGAAGTCAGTCCACGTCAAGGTCGCTATCTTAAACTCTTCCCAGCCTTATTGATTTTCGCCAGTTTGATTGTGGCGTTGATGGCGATTAGAACAAGGATCAGTAAAGATGAAGTCGGGATTTGGGCATATCCTGCAATACTCTTGTTCTATGCGATTGCCGCTGCTTTATTTTCAAGAAAGCAGAAGTTGGCACCGAAGATTAAGAAGCAAATACAGCGAGTGAAATCATAATGTTAGCACGTAGAGTTGTCGCAAAACATGTGACCAAGACCACAGTACTCGCTATGATAGGCGCAACAGCTGTGCTTTCCATTTTGCAAATTTTATTTACCTATTTAGGTGAGCTCAGTAGCTTAAAAGACAATTATACAGCGTGGAATGCATTGCAGTATGTTTTGTGGGGGGCACCTCGTTATCTCTATGAAATCCTTCCTATTGCAGCTTTGATTGGTGCCGTTTTGGGTTTAGGCTCTATGGCATCAAATAGTGAGTTAATTGTCATGCGTGCTGCAGGCATTAGCTTATGGCGCATTGTTGGATGGGTAATGCGTTCTGCAATGCTTTTGGTGATTCTTTCTTTTGCTTTGAGTGAATTTGTGATTCCTTATACCAATGAGCAAGCCAAAAGCATTAAAAGTCACCGTAGCGTTGCAGCATTGGGTGAAGTAAAAGGCTATTGGACACGCGAAGGACAACGGTTTATTTATATTGATTATGCCAATTCACAAGGTACGTTGAAACAAGTTCAGGTGGTGGATTTCGATGAAAATTATCGAATGAAATCTTTGCTCAATTCTGAAGAAGGTCAATTTTTAAAAGAAGGGCAATGGAATTTAAAACAGACGGCTCAAGTCAATTTACTTGCCAATGGTCAAGCACAAGTGGTTGATCAAAATCAGCAAAATCTAGCTCTTGCGCTACAACCTAAGTATGTCCATATGGTGACGATTGATCCAGAAGATTTAGCACCAAGTCAGTTGTTAAGTTTTATGGATTATATGCATGAATATAGTCAAGTACCGAAAACCTATTTATTGGCATTCTGGAAAAATGTAGGTTCACCTTTTGCCTTGCTGGCACTGGTTTTGATTGCTTGTTCATTTATTTTTGGACCATTGCGTCAGCAATCTATGGGATTCCGTTTGGTGATTGCCTTATTTGTGGGCTTGGCATTCTATTATGTGCAGGACTTTTTAGGTTATGCCAGTCTGATTTATGCTCCATCACCCGCATGGTTTGTTTTTTTACCGATCGTATTTATGTTTGGTATAGGGAGCTACTTATTGTATCGGGCTCGATAAGAAATCGTTATATAAGAAATCGGTATATAGCAATCAACTACAGCGAATGAGATAAGAATTTTAGATCGTGGCAAACAGTTATTGCCATTGTCTAAGGATAGAGTCTGCCGTAAAAAAACGGTAAGATATGATGATTAATTTGTAAACAGTAAAAAGAGTGTAAATCATGACGGATGCAACTGCTGGCAAAATCCCTCACGTTCTGGTGATTATGGATGGTGTGGGTCATCGTGAAGCGGTCGAAGATAATGCGTTTTTAGCAGCCAAGACGCCAAATCTAACCATGATGCAAGAAAAGCATCCGCATAGTTTAATTTCAGGTTCAGGTGAAGACGTTGGTTTGCCTGATGGGCAAATGGGCAACTCAGAAGTGGGGCACATGAACTTGGGCGCAGGTCGTGTGTTATACCAAGACTTCACTCGTATTACCAAAGACATTCGTACTGGTGCTTTTTTTGAACATGAAGTATTGATTGATGCTGTAGAAAAAGCCAAAGCGGCAAATGGCGCTGTCCATATTATGGGCTTGTTGTCAGAAGGTGGTGTACATTCACATCAAGATCATATTATTGCAATGTGTGAGCTGGCTTTAAAACGTGGTGCAAAAGTTTATTTACATGCCTTCCTAGATGGTCGTGATACTCCTCCACGCAGTGCAAAACCTTCTTTGGAAAAATTGGATGCAGTTTTTGCACAGTACCCTCAACAAGGTCGTATTGCGACAATGATTGGTCGTTACTTCGCAATGGATCGTGATAATCGCTGGGACCGTGTAGAGCAAGCCTATCGCTTAATGACTGAAGGTGAAGCTTTGCGTGTTGTTGATTCAGCAACTGAAGGTTTAGAACAGGCCTATGCAGCAAATGAAAATGATGAGTTTGTAAAAGCAACCCGTATTGGCGACATCGCCAAAGTTCAAGATGGTGATAGCATTGTCTTTATGAACTTCCGTGCGGATCGTGCCCGTGAAATCACTAAAGCTTTTGTAGAAAAAGATTTTACTGGCTTTGAGCGTAAAGTGGTTCCTCAACTGTCAAAGTTTGTCATGTTGACTCGCTATCAAGCAACTATTGATGCGCCTGTGGCTTATATGCCAGAAGAATTAAAAAATTCAATTGGTGAGTACCTTTCATCTTTAGGTAAAACGCAATTGCGTATTGCGGAAACAGAAAAATATGCCCATGTGACATTCTTCTTTAGTGGTGGACGTGAAGATGAATACCCTGGGGAAAAGCGCATTTTAATCCCGTCACCTAAAGTCGCGACTTATGATTTACAACCTGAGATGAGCGCACCTGAAGTCACTGACAAACTTGTCGAGGCGATTAACTCAGGTGAGTTTGATCTTCTGGTCGTGAACTATGCAAATGGTGATATGGTCGGGCATACAGGTGTATTTGATGCGGCAGTCAAAGCAGTTGAAGCAGTTGATGTAAGTTTGGGGCGTTTATATGACGCTGTTATGGCAAAACATGGACATATGTTGATTACTGCCGATCATGGTAATGTTGAGCAAATGCAAGACTATGTAAGTGGTCAGGTGCATACTCAACATACCACAGAACTTGTACCGTTTATTTATGTTGGTCCGACTTCAGCAACAATTGCAGAAGATGGCGTGCTTGCAGATGTCGCTCCAACAATCTTAACTTTAATGCAGCTTCCTGTACCGAAAGAAATGCAAGGTCGCAATTTAATTACGTTAAAAGTCTAAATATCATTATTCAAATTTAGGTGCGGGAATGGTTCAAGCTTGGAAGTATGTTGCTGTATTAACAGGGTTATTAACTTGTGGAAGCCATTCCGTTTGGGCAGCCGAAAATGCTGCCGCACTTGATTTTGATGGTGATGTTGAAGAAAGCATTGCAGAAGTTCCAATTGAATCAATTGAACAATTTGTTCAGATTTATGGCATTGTCAAAGACAACTATGTTCAAGAAAAGCCGGATGATGTATTGTTCTTGCAAGCTATTAAAGGCTTGGTCGGTGGCTTAGACCGTTATTCGCGTTATTTAAGCCCTGAAGAATATAAACAACTGATGCAATATACCGAGAGTGATCTTGCAACAGCAGACTTTGAATTGGGCTTTGATAGCCATATTCATCAGTGGAAAATTCAGAATCTACGAGACAATGCTGATTCATTTAAATTAGGTTTAAAAAATGGATTCACCATTTTTAAAATTGAAAATCAAGAGTTGAAAAATTTAAATGCAGAACAAGTCGAAGATTTGTTGCATGGTTCGATCGGCTCTACCTTTCAATTACAACTGAATGAGAAAAGCCCTGCAATCACAGTAGTCAGAAATCGTAAGCTTGATGTTGCTGATATTGAACCTGTGATGTTGCATAATCAGGTTTTGGTGCTTAAAGTTAAAGTTTTTCAACAAGATACTGCGAACGAAATTAAACGATTAATCGAAGAATATAGCACTCAAAAAACCAAGGCAGTTTTATTCGACCTGCGTAATAATCCGGGTGGCTTACTTTCTGCGGCCGTTGAAACAGCCGATTTATTTTTAAATCAGGGAATTATTGTTTCAACCAAAAGTCGTTCCGAAGGAAATCAACAGTTTCAAGCTCTACCCGGTGATGAATTTTCAAATATTAAATTGGGTATTTTGATCAATGGTCGTTCTGCTTCAGCAGCTGAAGTATTTACTGCTGCCATGAAAGAACATCAACGTGCATGGGTGGCAGGTGAGAAAAGCTATGGCAAAGGTGTGGTACAGAAGCTATTTCCGTTGCCAAATGGTGCAGCTTTACAGATGACTGTTTCGCATTATTATACCCCGAATGGCAATATGATTGATGGGCAGGGGATTCGTCCGAATTGGGAATATCCTTGGGCATTGGATCAAAAAGAAGAAACTTATTTAAATAATGTTGCAGACCAATTATTAAAACATCGCTGATCGAATGTGAATGACATAAAAAAGCTGAGTATTTGATTCTCAGCTTTTTTTGATTATGAACAAAATTTATTATTGTTCGAGATCAATATCAGCAGATTCTATTCATCATCAGTATCTAGCCCAAACTTTTTCAAACGATAACGTAAAGATCGAAAGGTCATGCCGAGTTTTTTCGCAGCTAAGGTCCGATTCCAATGGGTTTGATTTAATGCAGATAACAAGACTTCTTTTTCAACATTTTCCAAATATTGCTCCAAGCCTTCTTTCGGAATATTCGGTGCTTTGTTTGGAAGTTCAATCGCCGTATGGTTGGTCGGAACAGACTCAAAGGATTCAATTTTGTTAATACTGCTCCGTTGTGGCGCAGGTTGGAGTTGTTGAATATCGATAGAATCCTCATCACACATCGTGATGGCTTTTTCAATAATATTGCGCAGTTCACGAACATTACCAGAATAATGTTGCTGTAAAAGAAATGCTTTTGCTGCATCTGTGAATGATTTGCTCGGAATTCGCCATTCAGTACAAATTTGTTGAATAAAATGATTGGCTAAAATCAAGATGTCACGTTCGCGATCACGTAATGGCGGGAGTGTAATATCCATGACATGGATTCTAAAAAACAAGTCATGGCGGAACTTCCCTTGTTCAACCAGAGCTTCGATATTTTGATGCGTTGCACTGATGATTCGAAAATCAACTTCTATTTCAGTGTCGCTACCCAAAGGACGGATTTTCTTTTCCTGAACAGCACGTAAAAGTTTAGCTTGCATGGCTAAAGACAGTTCTGCGACTTCATCCAAGAACAATGTGCCACCATTGGCAGCCTGAACCAAGCCTTGTTTATCTTGCGTTGCGCCAGAGAAACAGCCTTTCTTATGTCCGAAAAGCTCACTTTCCATCAGTTCTTCAGAGATAGCCCCGCAGTTGATTGCAATAAATGGACTATCACTGCGGTTACTGAGTAAATGAATAAGATTCGCAACCACTTCTTTCCCTGTACCAGACTCCCCTGTAATAAAAACAGGTGCTTGTGAACGGGCAATTTTTTTAATCGATTCTCTTAATTTACGAATGATTTGCGAGTCGCCAATGAGCATGGACTCTTCAAGTGGGGCTTTAGTTACAGTTTCACTCAACTGAGGAACATGTAAAGCTTTTTGTAAAAGTTGCTGTAAATGTAGTTGATTGATTGGTTTGCTAACGAAATCAAAAGCCCCAGCTTTAAGTGATGCAATTGCGATTTCCATATTGCCATATGCTGTGAGTACAGCGATTGGCGTTTTTGGATAATGTTGCGATACATGTTTGACTAAATCTAAACCACTCCCATCAGGCAAGTTTAAATCTGTAATACAGGCATCATATTTATATTCACTAAAAAAATATTTGGCTTGCTGTAAATGATGTGCCATATGTGTTTTGATGCCCATTCGCGATAGGCTCATTTGCATCAACATACATAAATCTTGTTCATCATCTACAAGTAACACCAATGGTTGTCGTGTAGTCATATCCCCAAAAACCTAATCTAATCCATGCGTGGGCATTCGATACGAAAGCATGCCCCTTGTTGTTTTTGCTCAACGTAAATTAATTTCGCTTGATTTGCTTCGCATATAGTTTGCGATAGGTACAATCCTAAACCAGTTCCATTGATTTCGGTACTAAAAAATGGCTGAAATAATTGTGAAAGGTCTTGTTTTGTGACCCCTTTCCCATAATCAATCACATCTATACAAATATGTGCGTCATTTTTAAACGCCTTGACCAAAACGTATTCCGCATTTTGATCATTATGGCGTAATGCATTACGCAATAGATTGACAAGTACTTGCCTTAATTGAGAATCATCAAAATAAATCACAAGATCTGCTTCAATTTCAGTTTGGATTTTAGCTTGAGCATCACTTAAATCGTGTAACAATAAATCTTCTAAAAATAGTGGTAAGTCGATTTGACTGGCATGGGTTTTTTTGTTTTTTGCCATATCTAAAGTATCTTTGATAATACTGTTAATACGGACAGTCTGCTTGGTAATCATTTGATGGAGTAAGGCTTGCTGCTGTTCATCACTCATCAGAAAAAGATCATTTGCCTGCGCAATGGCAGCGAGTGGATTACGTATCTCATGAGCAATACTTGCTGATAATTGTCCCAATGCTGCAAGTTTAAGCTGTTGTACCTTTTGATTTATTTTTTGTGCATCTTCAAGTACAAGAAGTGTCAGCGCCTGATGTGGAACAATCAGTTTTTGTACCCGAATATCAACGGTAAATGAAGATTGCTGTGATTCAAATTGAAAACGCTCACCATCTCGAAACATGGCATCTTTTAAAATTTCATAGAGATCAGGCTGGAAATTGGATAAATGATATTGTTCATGTGCATACAGGGGAGATATCCCTAATAGTGAACATGCGGCAGGATTACTGACAATAATTTTACATTTTTCATCGAGTACCAAATAACCGACTTCGATTTGTTCTAAAATATAGCGGTTGATATTTTGTAGCTTAAAAAGCTCTAAAGATTGGTACGTATTTAAGGACTCAAGAACCTGAAAACGGTTGATTGCAATTTGCCCGATTCCGTACACCATAAAAAACAAGAAAGCCAATAAGGCACTATTACTAATATTATTTAAATTAGAAAAATCAAAATAACTGCCCAGAAATTGCTGATAGATAATGGCAATGACAGACACTAAGGTAATAAATAATGCTTTGTTTTTACTCAGTAAAAAATTTGCAGTAAAGACTGCAATCACAAATAAAATACTGATGGCTAAATTTGGACCATTCAGCGCAAATACCAAGATACTGAGGAATGGAATATCAACAATAAAAAAGCCAATAAACTGCTGTGCAACGCCATGAGGGTAAAATTTCAACAGCATCATTTGCAATGCTGCAATGATGGTAAAGGTCGCAATCGAATAAAAATATAAACTTGGGTATTCGTAGTGAACAGGCTGATTTTCTAAGGTAATCAGAAAAATAATGATTAAACAAAAGGCAATAATCAGTCGATAACCTGAGTAAAGTGTGCCTAGACGGTAAATTGTTTGATAAATAGGCACAGATACCGTAGACGACATACTCACACTCAAAGGTAGATCATTGTTTTATAAGATTTATGGCTTAATTAGACCATAACGTATGGCTAGATGAGTAAGTTTGACATCACTATCGAGACCCAGTTTTTCAAAAATACGGTAACGATAAGTATTGACCGTTTTTACACTCACAAAGAGTTTGTCTGAAATTTCTTGAGCGCTGACACAATTCACCACCATCATCGCAACTTGCATTTCTCGTTCTGAAAGTGCGTCGAAGGGTGAAGTTTGGGTATCTGATAAATACGAGCTGGCAAGTTGCTCTGCAATATCTGCGCTAAAGTATTTTCCACCTTGCATGACTTTTTTGATTGCACGGACCATTTCTGTAATGGGTGCACCTTTGGTGATATAACCCCGTGCGCCTGCTTTGAGTAATAGAGACGGGTAGGGTTCCTCAGCTAAACCACTTACCGCTAAAACTTTGGTATCAGGAGCAGTTTGTAATAAACGACGGGTCGTTTCTACCCCGCCAATACCAGGCATATTGACATCTAAAAGAACGACATTAGGGTGTTGCTGCCTTACAATGGTAATGGCTTCTTCACCAGATTCTGCTTGTCCGATGACTTGAATATCAGTCTGATCTTCTAACATTCTGCAGATGCCTGTTCTTACTAATTCATGGTCATCTACCACTAAAACAGTAATCACTTACACCTCCTTAAATTTTCCAATATCAACATTTTTGTTACATAAAGCAAAAAAGACTTGCAATGACATAACAAAATTGGCAATCCTATTCCTAATATTTATTCAATATTTGCGCACAATACATTGTGATTGAAATATTCGTTTTAATATAGTCACGTTTGAGTGTAAATGTAAGTCATATTTGAGGTAATTAGCAAGTTTGTGAATACCTCCCTGAGGTGAGTAAGTTATCGTGAAAAAACCAAAAAAAACGTTAATGCATGTGCTGAGTTTGTCAGTACTACTCAGTTTGAGTTCAACAAGTTTTGCTGAAATCATCATGAATTCAGGGGGAAGCGGACAAGCGAGTGTAAGTTGGTCATCTTCCGACGCAAGCCAATTATTAAATGGCGACTCTGTTGATGATGATGGTGAAGATATTTCACCTAAAGGCTCAACTACTTTAACCACAACAATTCGTCCATCAAATGCTGCACCAACAACACTGACTAACAAGTCTGTGCAGATTTATGATACCAATAGTTATAACAGTCAACCTTCAGTTAATGCTCGTGCTGCACTCGTGATGGATGCAACAACGGGTGAAGTGCTTTACAGTAAAAATACCAATACTTCGATGCCAATCGCTTCTATTACCAAGTTAATGACTGCGGTAATTACAGCAGACGCACGTTTGAATATGTCAGAAGAGATTACACTTCAACAAATTGATTTTGCTGGAGCAGGTGGTAAGAACTCAAGCTCAACTTTAAAAGTTGGCGATAGCATGAATCGTGCTGAAATGTTGCTTGTGGCGTTGATGAAATCTGAAAATCCAGCTGCAGCAGCTTTAGCACGTACCTATCCGGGTGGGCGACAAGCATTTATTGCAGCCATGAACGCGAAAGCGCGTCAATTAGGTATGACGTCTACACGTTATGTCGAGTCTACAGGTTTAGATCCTCATAATGTGTCTTCTGCGCGTGATTTAGGCATTTTGGTGAGTGCGGCATCTCAGTATGGCTTAATTCGTCAATTCTCGACTACAGCGCATTATGACTTCAATTTAGGCTATCGTATCCTAAAGTCAAATAATACCAATGCACTGGTTCGTAATGGTGGATGGAATATCAATATTTCCAAAACAGGATATATCAATGAAGCGGGACGTTGTGTAGTGATGCACACTACAGTGAATAGTCGTCCAGCTGTTGTAGTGTTATTGGGTGCAAGTTCTTCTCAGGCACGTACCAATGATGCAACTAATTTATTGAATTGGGTGAGTAATTTACCAAAACGTATTTAAGCTTTTGGGATTTAAAAAAACTCTTCAATATGAAGAGTTTTTTTGTGGTTGAATTAAAATAAAAGTATCGGAACACTTGAACTGATAACAATTATCAATAAATTATATTCGTTTATTTTTTAAAATGAGTTAATGTTGAACGACAATAAGAAATGATGACTTAACATAATGAATGCATTACAACATGCACGTATTTCTGCCAAACGCTGGGGTGGAGAGGTAGAAGACTATTACGAAATACATGCATTTATTGATAGTACTAAAAGCTTATGTAGTGATGCTCGACATCGAATTTTGCATACATTATGGGGTGTAAATTCAGTGGTCATTCCAGTGTTTGGACATAGCCTTCAAAATAGTGCTGGTAAAACAATTGATATAAAAGATTTGTGTGAACGTGATCATCTATTGGTGGATTACCAACAGCGTTTTATTCCAACCTTAAATGATTTTGTAAGTGCGATAGATGTTAAGCATTTACCGAAAAACTTTGAACAACAACTAGAGCAGTTACATCACTATTACTTGCAGGATAAAGCGCTTTCAAAGCTGATGTTATCTCCTTTGGCTTTAACAGGAAAATTACATTCTTTATTAATTACTCACAACAGTTGGTTTATATACGATATTTTGCCGCGCATTGGCGCATTGCCTCGATTAGAAAGTATTGTTTATAGTCCAGCGGATTTTTTTAATGCCATGCATTTCGAATTGTGGATGGATAATGGAATGGCAATACCTCCAAGTGCTCAAGGTTTACATCAACGAAAACAAACCATGTAATAAAAAATAGGAAATGAGTATGGCGACTTATGTGATACGTGCAAAATATTTTGGCTATAACGATGAAGTTTTTTACATTGCGGGGAATCGTATAGCCAATATTTTTGACAATAAACAACAAGCAGAAGCAACCTATAAACAACTTGAAATTGATGGCGCACGTGATTTTGCTTTATATGAAGTCGATTCACTTTTTGAAGCAGATGAGGAGAAACTCAGATCACTGGATGAATTTGTATTTTCCCGCTGTGGGGAACATATTTTAGATGATGATGAATTATCTATGGATATATTACCTGTAAGTTTAAATGATGAAGATACATTTGAATTTGTTCAGCTTGCCGAAATGCAAAAATTTCAGTTGGTACAGTTTGATCAAGATGCAAAATTTTATGGTTTATGGTCGATGAAAAAGCAACAATGGCTTGAAGAACATGATGAAGGTTTTGCAGGCTTGGTGTATTCAGAAAATCCTGAATTACTTAGAAAAAGTGTGGGAAAAGTTTTTGCTGAATATGATGATTGTTCTATTCGCCTTGCTGGATCCTTATCGGAACTCTCAGCACAACCAGTATTGTTGAAAGCATTGATTGGGGCAGAATCGGGCTTAAGCTATGATGAGAATAAGCAAGAATTGATTATAGACTTTTGGCAACAAGAGGCGTTATATGCGGTAAACCCTTTACTCAAACAATCTTTATTTGCAATCAGGGAAATTAGTTTGGAAGATATTCAACGTATCGAAAAAGATTTGGCAAGACAGTACGGTTATGAAGAATATGACGAAGAATAGTGGTTTCGTTTTGGCAATAAAAAACCAGTTGCGAGCAACTGGTTTTTTTGCTGCAAAGACGTTATTACATATTTGAAAGAATCGAATCACGAACTTGGTTTAAGGTCGCATCAATCGACAGCATAACCGCATCTTCACATTGTTTAATGGCTGTATCAGGGTCTTTTAAGCCATTACCAGTCACAGTACATACAATCACAGAACCTTCCGCAATTTTACCTGCTTTAATATCACGGATAGCACCACCGATTGATGCAGCCGATGCTGGTTCAACGAATACACCTTCATACATAGAAAGTAAACGTTGCGCTTCTAAGATTTCAGCATCAGTTAACTCATCAAACCAACCCTTTGAATCACGTACAACGGCTTTTGCATGATTAAAGCTTTGTGGATTACCGATACGGATTGCTGTGGCAACTGTCTCTGGATTTTCAACCGGACCACCACGTAGGAATGGCGCAGCACCTGATGCTTGGTAACCTACCATCACAGGGCGACCTTCAGGATTTGGACCTGTAAACTTGTCTGTTTCAGCGTCATAAACCACTTGTTCAAACGCTTCAACGGGTTGGTTCGCCACTGCTTCAGTATAGCCCATCCAATGTGCAGTGATATTCCCTGCATTTCCTACAGGTAAGCAATGGTAATCAGGTGCGCGACCAAGTGCTTCTACAATTTCATAAGCAATGGTTTTTTGACCTTGCAAACGATATGGATTGATTGAGTTCACAATAGTCACAGGCGCTTTATCTGCAACTTCTTTCACTAGACGCATACCATCATCAAAGTTACCACGGATTTGCATGGTAATCGCACCGTACATCATCGCCTGAGCCATTTTACCCATGGCAATTTTGCCTTCTGGGATTAAGACAAATGCTTTGATTCCTGCACGTGCAGCATAAGCAGCAGCCGCCGCTGAGGTATTTCCTGTAGATGCACAAATAATCGCTTTAGAACCTTCTTCAACTGCTTTGGTCACAGCCATGGTCATACCGCGGTCTTTAAATGAACCCGTTGGGTTTAAACCTTCGTATTTCACATAAATTTCAACATTTTTGCCAATAAGACGTGGAATGTTGTCTAATTTAATGAGAGGCGTGTTCCCTTCATTTAAAGAAATAGCACGAGTAGTTTTTGATACGGGTAAGCGGTCACGATAGCGATCAACAAGTCCTGTATAGCGATTGGCATTAGACATGATGGTGTTCCAGTTGTATGTAGAGCAAATAAAGGTATTCTTTCGCCTCTAGCCTCTTATCAAAGAAGCTAAATTCACCATTTGATCTGTTTGAAATGGCGGATTTATCTGCATCTTTGTTATCGATGCAGATGAGGGGAGGATTAAATCCGATTAGTTATCGAGCAATTCTAAACGAATTCGTACGATTTCGCCATGAATAGCAGGTAAGGCTTGAATTTGTGCAATCGCTTCATTCATTTTTGATTCAACGATTGGATCAGTCAAAATCACAATCGGGATTAAATCTTTTAAACGAGGTTGCTGCATAATTGCATCAATACTGATACCTGTACGGCTTAAGATGGTGGTGACATCTGCAAGTACGCCCGTTTGGTCTTCAGCATTTAAACGCAAATAGTAACCTGTAGTCATTTCATCACTAGATAAAATAGGCAAGTCTGAAAGGGCTTCAAAAGCCAATTGTGGAATTGTACCTGAACCATCTTCTGTATATATGATGTCACGAACAATATCGACCACATCAGCAACAACAGCAGAGGCAGTTGGACCTGCACCCGCACCTGCACCATAGTAAAGTGTAGGACCTACGGCATTGGCTTGTACCAATACTGCATTTTTTACACCATTTACATTGGCAATCAATTCTTCTTCGGGGATCAGCGTTGGATGAACACGCAATTCAATACCTTTAGCTGAGCGACGTGCTATACCCAAATGTTTGATTTTATAACCAAGTTCTTCAGCATATTTGACATCTTGCGCGGTAACTTTGGTAATTCCTTCGGTATAGACTTTGTCAAACTGTAAAGGGATACCAAATGCACATGATGCAAGAATCGTGAGTTTATGTGCCGCATCAATCCCTTCAACATCGAATGTTGGGTCAGCTTCTGCATAGCCTAGCTCTTGTGCTTCTTTGAGAACATCAGCAAAGGCACGACCTTTTTCACTCATTTCTGTGAGGATGAAGTTACCTGTTCCGTTGATGATACCTGCAAGCCATTCAATTTTGTTGGCTGCCAAGCCTTCACGAATGACTTTAATAATTGGGATGCCGCCTGCAACAGCTGCCTCATAGGCAATCTGTACATGATGATCATCTGCGGCTTTAAATAACTCATTACCATGTTCAGCAAGTAAGGCTTTATTTGCAGTCACCACTTGTTTACCATGTTTGATGGCTTCCATAATGACTTCATAAGCAGGATGAATTCCGCCCATAACTTCAACCACAACATCTACATCGGGTTGGCGAACGATCTCTAACAGATCTGCGCTTTGCTTCACACTTGCTGGTAAATTTAGATCTGGACGTGGACGACGAGTGCCTACGTGGGTAATTTCAATTTCTCGACCGGTGCGACGTCTAATTTCAGCAGCGTTTTCTTGTAGTAGTTTAAGGGCTCCACCGCCTACGGTTCCTAGACCGAGTATTGCCAGACGAACTGGTTTCACGTCACACTCCAATTATGCATATAAATTATATTAAGCTTAGATCATAGCTAAAAAATGCGCCAGACTCTAGAGTCTGGCGCATCTTTATATTGAGCTATAAATAATAGTAAATTTACTGATAAAAATTATTTATTTAAACGGCTTTCGATTTCATCAGCTGTCATGTAACCGCCCAGATATTCACCATCTGCATTGTAGATTGCAGGGGTACCATTTACGCCCATTCTTAAACCTAAAGCATAAAGGTCACGGACTGGGTTTTTACATGTTGCAGGTGGAAGGGCAGTACCTGCAATGGCTTGATTGAATGCGCTATGGCGATCAGCACTACACCAAATGCTTTCCATGGTTGGAATAAACTGTTCGCCACGAGGCCAAGGGATATAGCGTATTTCAATACCTTTTGCGGTGATCTCACCAATATGTTCATGCAGTTTATGGCAATACGGGCAGCTTGCATCAGTAAACACATAAATTACATGTTTAACTTTACCTTGTGCTGGATAAACCAAGAGGTCTTTAACATTTAAATCAGCAAAGTGCTTTTTATTTTCAGCAGCCTGAAGTTTGTCACCGATACTACTGAGTTTTTCACCGCCTAAACGAATGACATCGCCTTGGATTAAAAATTTACCGTCAGCAGTGGCATAGACTGAACTCATTCCTTCCATGCTAATCCAATATAGATTTGGCATTTCAGTCGGCTTAGCATCCAAGATTTTAGCATTCACGCCTGCTTTCTTGAAATTGGCTTGTAGTGTTTGGATGAGGCGTTGTTTAGCGTCACGTTCAGTTAAATTTGATGCTTCACCAGTTGCGGGTGCTGTTGCAGTCAAAGTGTCATCTTTTTTTGAGTCTGGCGTTTTTGAACAAGCACTCACTGCCATCGTGCTTGCAATCAGACAAGCCAACATCAATTTTGAACGATTCAATTGCATAAATAACTCTTTTATGTTTCTTCAGCATTATTGTGTGGGGAATTAGCATAGCAAAAAAATCAAAGCCATACTTTAAAACTTGATTAAGGGATGTAAATTATCAGTATTACTTCCATTTGAAAATCTTATGCGCGTGGGTGATATTTTTCATGTAATTGCTGCATACGCACCTGTGCCACATGAGTATAAATTTGAGTGGTGGATAGATCACTATGCCCTAAAAGCATTTGCACCACACGTAAATCAGCACCATGGTTGAGTAGATGTGTTGCAAAGGCGTGGCGGAGTGTATGTGGTGATAACTCTGCTTGAATGTTTGCCTGTAAAGCATAGCGTTTGATGGCATACCAAAAGTTTTGCCGACTCATGATGCCACCATGCTGGGTTAAAAATAAGTAATCGGTTGCTGACTTATACAACTGCGGTCGAGAGATATTTAGGTATTGTTCAACCCATTCACAAGCAACCTCACCTAATGGTACAAGCCTTTCTTTATTTCCTTTACCTGTAATTCTTAAATAACCCTGTTTTAAATTGATCAAATCGAGTCTTAAATTTAAAAGTTCTGATACACGCAATCCACAAGCATAGAGAACTTCAAACATGGCTCTGTCACGTAAGCCCAATGCTGTACTTATATCAGGTGCTTGGATCAGCGCCTCTACATCTTGCTCAGATAGATCTTTAGGCAATGCTCGTCCAAGTTTGGGAGTTTTATGCATGGCAACTGGATTATCTAAACGAATCTTTTGCTCACGTAAAAATTTAAAAAATGAACGGAGTGCTGAAAGTGAGCGTGCTATCGAGCGTGGGCTTTTACCTTGTTTGGTCAGTTCTATGAGGACATCGGAAATATCGTCATGTGTCCAAGTGGGTAAATAAGCATTTACACATTCACTACATTGGATTAAGTCGGATAAATAGGCGTTTCTTGTATGCGGACTGACCGTTTGAGCAATTAAATAATCACGAAAACCTTGTAAAAAGCTTAAATTTTCAGGAATGGCAACAGCAGTTGGAATACGTGGTTTCTTATTTAACATGGTCTTAGTAAAGTTTAAAGCGTCTCTGTGAGAAGAATGTAGACTAAAAAAATAAAGAAGTCGAATGCCTAAAGTGAATGAGAATTGTAATGAACCTTACTTGGTAATTATTCTCATTTGTATGTATAATAAGCTATATATCGTATTCATTTTAGGGTTAATTGCAGTGCGTTTGTCAGACTTGAAAGTAAAGCAAACTGCCATTATCTCAAAGGTCAGTCGCACCTCAGAAGATAATGTCAATCAGCCAGATTTAGTGGCAAGCCGTTTGGAAACACTAGGTTTTGTGCCTGGCACACGTGTACAAGTGATCACAAAAGGAATTTTTGGTGGTGATCCTATTTTAATTCAAATTGGTTTTACTCGATTTGCTTTACGTAAAGTGGAAGCGCAGAAAATTGAAATTCATCAGGCATTAGAAGGAGCTTCCGCATGAGCGAAACTTTACGTATTGCTTTAGTGGGAAATCCTAACTGCGGTAAAACATCACTTTTTAACCATCTTACAGGTACTCGCCAAAAAGTTGCTAACTATGCAGGGGTGACTGTTGAGCGTAAGGTTGGTGCATTTAATTTACCTTCGGGTCGTGCAGTACGCGTTTTAGATTTGCCTGGAACGTATAGCTTAAATGCAACAAGTCCAGATGAAGCCATTACCCGTGATGTGGTCTTGGGTAAAATTGCAGATGAACAAGATCAACAAGCGTTTTTATGTGTGGTCGATGCGACCAACTTAAAATTGCATTTAGGTCTGGTTCTTGAAGTGATTGAACAAGGCAAACCGATTCTACTTGTATTAAACATGATGGATGAGGCTCGTCGCCGTGGTATGCAAATCAACACTCAGAAACTATCACAACGTTTAGGTATTCCTGTCGTTGAAACAGTTGCTGTGCGAAATGCAGGAATTGAAAATCTGATGGCGGCTTTGGAAGATGAGAAATTCCGTACCCCAAGCGCAGAATTGAGTGATGTGAAGCTTTCAGGTTCTAATCATGAAAAAATCGATCAAATCTTAAAGGATGTGGTGGTTTTTGTTGATCATGAAGATAAACGTACAGATTTTCTCGATAAAATTTTTCTACATCCTGTTTTGGGCTTACTTAGTTTAGCCTTGATGATGTTTGTCGTGTTCCAAGCCGTTTTTGCTTGGGCTGCACCATTTATGGATGGAATTGAAGAATTCTTTGCTTGGTTTGGTGAATGGATTGGACAATTTATTTCACAGCCATTGCTTAATAGTTTGGTGGTCGATGGTGTGATCGCGGGGGCAGGTAGTGTGGTAGTTTTCTTGCCACAGATTCTGATTTTATTCTTCTTTATTTTGGTCTTAGAAGAATCTGGTTATCTACCTCGTGCTGCGTTTCTGCTGGATAAATTGATGTTTAAAGCTGGCTTAAGTGGTCGAGCTTTTATCCCATTATTATCAAGTTTTGCTTGTGCTGTACCAGGTATTATGGCGACACGAAGTATCAGTGATCCGCGAGATCGTTTGGTCACCATATTGGTTGCACCACTGATGACATGCTCTGCTCGTCTACCTGTATATGCCTTGTTAATTGCAGCATTTATTCCTGAAAAAATGGTTTGGGGCTTTCTGAACCTACAAGGCTTGGTGCTGTTTGGTCTGTATATGGCAGGCATTGTGAGTGCACTGATTGTTGCAACTGTACTGAAATTTTTCCAAAAGGATAAATCTCAACATGCGTTATTGATGGAATTACCAAGTTATCGTATTCCTGATATAAAAAGCGTTTGGATTGGGTTATTAGACCGTGCCAAGATTTTCTTAAAGCGTGTGGGTGGAATTATCTTCGCTTTGTCGATCTTGTTATGGTTCTTGTGTACTTTCCCTCAACCGCCTGAAGGCGCAACTTTACCTGCGATTGACTATTCTTTTGCAGGGATGTTAGGGCATGTCATGCAACCGATCTTTGCACCATTAGGTTTTAACTGGCAGATTTGTATTGCCTTAATTCCAGCGATGGCTGCACGTGAAGTTGTTGTTGCTGCATTGGGTACGGTTTACGCATTGTCAGCAGCAGATGATGATGCTGTTGCTCAAGGTCTATCGCATTTGATCAGCCAAGGTGACTTGAGCTGGACAGTGGCAACAGGGTTATCATTACTGGTGTGGTTTATCTATGCACCTCATTGTTTGGCGACATTGGCAACAGTAAGACGTGAAACAGGTTCGTGGAAAACTGTGGCAGGTATGACCGTATATTTATTTGGTCTGGCATATCTTATGGCATTCCTGACTTATCAAATTGCATCACGCTATTTGGGTCTATAAGGTGAATTAAAAAACCTTAAACCTTTGAGCTAAAGGAGTTCGAGATGATTGAATCATTGATTGTTGCGGTATTGGTGATATGGAGTGCGATCTTTGTGTTTAAGAAGGTATTTCCTAAGTCGGCATATTCGGTATTTTCTAAACTGTCTCAATTCTTTCAAGCGAGAGGTTGGACGCGTTTAGCACAATGGACTCAGCCTGCAATGGTGAGTGGTTGTGGTGGTGGGTGCGGTTGTAGTACCAATGAACCTGATACTTCTAAAAAATCAGAAGTGCAAGCAGTTAAATGGAAATAACTTAATCTGCATGTGCTTTTGAACCATTTCAAAGTTTAAGAGTCATTTTGTCGAAACAAAGAAGCCATTTTCAATTGAGAATGGCTTTTTTTTATTGGTCTTATCTTGACCTGAGTTTGATGTAATTAAATCTTCAACTCATTGAAAAATAATAAATCTCTATGGAGTCTTGCTGCGTTTTCATCAAATTTTAGGATGAGGAGCGGAGCTCCGCAAGCGCAACCATCAATAGCGTTTCATTTCTCTTGATCAATAAAATGAAAGCGATCAATAGATTGTTTTGATGATCTAAAGCTTGCACTGCCACGCTTTACTTCTAAAGTTTAA
>NZ_AMFQ01000024.1:0-312 GCF_000335555.1 Acinetobacter sp. WC-743
CCCGCTGTATTGATCTCAACCGTGATCTCAGCTGTGACCAAGTCTAAGCCAGTATCATCAGGCGTAGTTGGATCGTTGTCGTTATCGCCTTGACCTGCAAGATGATCGCTTGCTGGTCCAACTCCTTGACCGTTGCGATCTGTAGTCGTGGCTTCAACATTCACTGCCGATCCATCTACGATGCCATCAGCGACCGTAAGTTCTGTCTGGTAGTTGCCATCAGCATCGGTCTTCACTGTCTTGTGAATCACGACATCTTTGCCTGCTGCATCTTTACCGGTGATGGTAATCATCACATCGCTATTCGGTGCA
>NZ_AMFQ01000025.1:0-44909 GCF_000335555.1 Acinetobacter sp. WC-743
TGATGAGCGCGAATATGAGAACCATCGATGAACAGCCATTCCATATCTGTATTCAGCGATAATAATTTAAATATAGTGAGTAACTTACCACTGCTAGACCAACGATTAAAACGTTTAAAAATAGAGTTGGGTTGTCCAAAGCAAGTGGGGATATCACGCCAAGGGCACCCAGTTCTAATCCTATAAAGAATCGCTTCAATAAAATTTCTTAAATTTGAGTTGAGATGAATGGATAAATTACGCAAAATAGCTTTCAACTTTTGCCAGTGTTGATCTGTTAACATGGTACGAGGCATAGCGAATAGTAGAATTGGGTTTGGCGATTTAATTTTACTACTTCGCTATTTTTTAATCTAAAAGTGTCAACACGCCCTAGTTAGTCTCATAAAAATATCAGTTTGAATCTATTGACTGGCTTGTCTCATTGAATATTTTAACCTGAGTTCGATAAAAACTCTTGATGAAATTTGATACTCGGAAACGTCATCCGCAACTGTTTGAGGCAGGACTACTTCTACAAGGTATTGTTTCTGCGATTGATTAAATATGTTGCTGGTGGTTGACGAGTTTTGCGGTGAGCAGCGATACCGCTGCGCAAGATGGTTGCCCTTGCGGAGCTTCGCTCCTCATGCCAAAACAAAAGTATGGCGAGCCGCAGGCTGATCCTGAAATTGGGTGAAAACTCAGCAAGACTCCGCTGAGACTTAATGTTTTTCAATAAGTTAAAGATGTGGTTACATCGAACTCACGTTATTTTAGATCATAACGTCAGTTGGGCATATATTTCATGATTTAGCTTTTTCGCTGGCTCGGAATGAGTTTATTTCTGATGTGAATTAATTTGTTAGTGTGATGTTCTCAATGCGGTATGAATTCACTTGACACTCACACTACTGTCATACTTTAGCATGATGAATGTCCTGTCAACAGAGTGCTAAACTTATGAGATTTATCATTGTTGTATTCAGTTTTTTTCTATTGATCAATGCAGCATTTGCGCAAAATAATATTTATATTATTCATGGCTACGGTGCAAATGTGAATGATCATTGGTTTGGTTATATTGAGCGTAACATAAGCGATCAAAATAACCGTGTTATAAAAATTGCTTTACCTGATTCAAGTCATCCTCATCTTTTAGCGTGGAATAAAACGTTAAAAGACAATATTCCTCGAATTGATAAACATACATTTTTCGTTGCGCATAGTTTGGGCTGTATCACCTTACTTGATTTTCTTGCGCAATCAAACTTTCAGCAAATCGGTGGGGTGGTTTGTGTGTCAGGATTTTCTGAACGATTGAAAGCCTTACCTCAGTTGGATGGATATATTCTTGCTACGAAAAAAGACTTTTCTTTTAAAAATAAAATTCTGCATGGACAGATGTTTATTTCTGATCATGATCAATATGTTCCAAAAGAATTAAGTCTAACGTTGGCTCAAGAACTTAACTTTGCTTATACAGTGATACCCAATGCTGGACACTTCCTTGCCAGTGATGGTTATATTGAATTTCCACAATTGCTAGATTGGTTAAGAAATGCAACTGAAGCTCATGATTAATTTGAGGGAGCTAATTTAATAAACGAAATTAAAATTTGTGCTTGAATGAGTAATAAAAAACCCGCATTGAAGCGGGTTTTAAACTTCTTTGAGATTAAAAGCGACGACACTTTAAAACTGTCTGCTGCCGCAGGCATTTGTGAAGTATCAAAAGATTTTAAGCATTTTCACGTGCAATTGCGCGGTAACCAATATCTTTACGATATTGAACACCATCAAAAGTCACTTTTTGGCAAAGTTCTAAAGCTTTCGCCTGTGCTTCACCAATTGTGTTACCTAAAGCAGTCACGCAAAGTACTCGACCACCCGCAGTGACAATCTCACCATTGGCATTTTTAGCCGTGCCTGCATGGAATACTTTTGCATCAGCCATTTCTGTATCTAAACCAGAAATGACATCATCTTTGCTCGAAGTTTCAGGATAACCTTTCGATGCGAGAACGATCCCTACAGTTTTACGCTCATCCCATTCAGCTTCTGCCGGAAGTTGACCGTCGATACCCGCTTCAACCAAATCAACCAAAGATGATTTTAAACGCATCATGATCGGTTGTGTTTCAGGATCACCAAAACGACAGTTGAATTCAATCACACGTGGTTGACCTTCATCATCAATCATTAAACCTGCATAGAGGAAACCTGTATAAACATGACCATCTGCTTTCATGCCATCTACAGTTGGACGCATCACTTCTTTCATCACTTTATCAAAGACTTCAGCTGTGACCACAGGGGCAGGAGAGTACGCCCCCATACCACCAGTATTTGGTCCTTGATCGCCTTCAAAAATACGCTTATGGTCTTGTGATGTTGCCATTGGAAGAATGTTTTCACCATCAATCATACAGATGAAAGACGCTTCTTCACCTGCAAGGAATTGTTCAATCACAACACGAGAACCAGCATCGCCGAACTTATTGCCTGCAAGCATGTCATCAATCGCATCAAATGCTTCTTGATTGGTCATTGCAACAATAACGCCTTTACCTGCAGCAAGACCGTCAGCTTTAATCACTATCGGCGCGCCATTTTTTTCTACGAATGCTTTCGCCGCATCTACTTCTGTGAACACATCATAGAAGGCGGTTGGAATATTGTGGCGTTTTAAGAAATGCTTAGCAAAAGCTTTTGAACCCTCAAGCTGAGCAGCGAATTGAGTAGGTCCCCAAATTTTAAGTCCAGCAGCTCGACCTGCATCTACAACACCATTTACAAGTGGTGCTTCTGGACCAACAACAATTAAATCGACTGCATTATTCTTAGCAAAGTGAATAATTGCAGGGTTGTCGAGGATGTCGAGCGCAACATTTTCACATTTATGCTCTGTAGCTGTACCTGCATTGCCAGGCGCAACAAACACTTTTGTGACTTTTTCATCTTGAGCGATTTTCCATGCAAGTGCATGTTCACGACCGCCATTACCCAAAACTAAAATGTTCATTGAATGTATCCTTTTTAAATTCTTTCCTCTCATTTATTGGTGAGGCGGGAATTTAAAGCGTCCTATATTTCGTAACAAATCCCCCTTTTTATAAAGGAGGATTTGGGTGAATTTTCTAATTTGATTTATCGTAAATTAATGACGGAAATGACGCATACCTGTAAAGACCATAGCGATTCCAGCTTCATCAGCTGCTGCAATGGTTTCTTCATCACGCATAGAACCGCCTGGTTGAATAATACATTTAATACCTGCTTTTGCAGCATTATCAATACCATCACGGAATGGGAAGAATGCATCAGATGCCATTACCGCACCTTCAACCACTAAGCCAGCATGCTCAGCTTTAATAGCCGCAATACGTGCTGAGTTGACACGGCTCATTTGACCTGCACCTACACCGATAGTTTGACGACCTTTAGCATAGACAATTGCATTTGATTTAACATATTTGGCAACTTTCCATGCGAAGATCAAATCATCAATTTCAGCTTCAGTAGGAGCACGTTTTGTTACGACTTTAAGATCATCCTTGGTGATCATGCCAAGATCTTGGTCTTGAACAAGTAAACCGCCATTAACACGTTTATAGTCATATTGTGCAGCACGTTCATCAATTTTTGGCAATTCGCCACAAACTAAGACACGAACGTTTTTCTTGGCACCAGTCACTTCAAGAACGCCGTCTGCAATGCTTGGTGCAATGATCACTTCAACGAACTGACGATCGACAATCGCTTGAGCAGTTGCTACATCAAGTTCGCGGTTAAATGCAATGATGCCGCCAAAAGCTGATTCTGGATCTGTTGCATAAGCAAGATCATAAGCTGTTTGAATCCCATCAAGTGATACAGCAACACCACAAGGGTTGGCATGTTTTACGATCACGCAAGCTGGTTTAGCAAATGATTTCACACATTCTAAAGCTGCATCTGTATCAGCGATATTGTTATAAGAGAGTTCTTTACCCTGTAACTGTTTTGCAGTAGAAACTGATGCTTCAGTTGCAGTTGCTTCAACATAGAAAGCAGCAGACTGGTGAGGATTTTCACCATAACGCAGGTCTTGTACTTTATTTAATTGTGTATTGAAAGTACGTGCAAATTTATCTGCTTGACCTTCTTCTTTACCTACTCGAGCGCCTAAGTAAGATGCAATCATGCCATCATATTGTGCAGTATGTTCAAAAGCTTTTACTGCCAAATCAAAACGAGTTGCATAAGATAGCGCACCCTCAGTTTTGAGTTCATTGATCACCGTTGCATAATCGGCTGCGTTTACCACAATACCCACAGATGCATGATTTTTTGCAGCAGCACGAACCATTGTTGGACCACCAATATCAATATTTTCAATTGCATCAGCAAGAGAACAATTTGGTTTAGCAACAGTTGCGGCAAATGGATAAAGGTTTACAACAACAAGATCAATCGCATCAATATTGTGTTCAGCCATGACAGCTTCGTCTAGTCCACGACGAGCCAAGATGCCACCATGAATTTTAGGATGTAATGTTTTTACGCGACCATCCATCATTTCAGGGAAGCCAGTGTGCTCTGAAACTTCAACTACAGCGACATTGTTGTCTTTAAGCAACTTATATGTACCACCAGTAGATAAAATTTCTACCCCAAGAGCAACAAGGTTCTGGGCAAATTCAACGATCCCGGTTTTATCAGAAACAGAGATTAAAGCGCGTTTAATAGTCATGATCTTCATCAACAGTTTTTAAGTCTAGAGATTGAACAGGTAGGCAAAACGTAGGTAAAAAAAATGCCCACGCAAGCCGTGAGCATTTTATCATTTATTCACTCATTAAACCGTGAGCTTTTAACTTTTTGCGTAAAGTTCCGCGGTTTAGTCCGAGAATTTCAGCAGCGCGTGTCTGATTCCCGCGCGTATATTCTAGAACGACAGATAAAAGAGGTTTCTCCATTTCTGCTAGCACCATATCGTACACTTGAGATGGTTGCTCACCTTGCAATTGTGCAAAATAGTGACGAACTGCGCGATCTACGTGAATACGAAGAGCGACATCAGATTGTGCAGTAAAAATAGGAGATTTGCTATTCATGCGAGTTAATCCGAAAAATCAAAATATTGCTTGGGTAAAGCAATATAAATGTGGTCTAAAAAAATCTGAGCCCCGTTTTAGATCCTAAAACGGTTGGCTCTAAAACAAGAACAATTAGCTTGCCACAAATCGTCGAGTTGAGTGAAAAATAAGCGTAACAATAGATTAATATTTGTTACTACACTCTTTTAAACAAAAAAATGTTCTACTTGCGCGATATTGGATATAAAGCACATAACAAAACAGTAGTTTTTGTGAAAAATTGCGAGGAGTTTGCAGGACAAAGCTTTCGTGGCGCGTATGATAGCATTGTCTCAGAAAAAATGAGCAAGAAAACTACATTTTTTTTCATTTTTTTGTAGTTTTTTTTAATTTTATGGATGAATGACGTCTAATTGATAGTCATCAAAACTTTTTCTAGGCTCTGTAATGACAAATTTAAAAGGATATGGGCTATTTTGTGGAATTCGTTTAATTCCTATCAAACTCTTGATGAGATAGTCTTCAGCTGGGATTGAATAAGTTTTGACTATTTTATCATTTGCTTTGAGTGTGACCTTTATTATCGGGAGCTCTAAACTTTTAGAGTACTGATTATTGATCTGACCTGAAAATTGAGTTTGTTGTGAATCAATTGCCTTTACTCTGAGATTACTAATCACGATATGTTTGTAACGTTGATCGACAGTATCACAATGAAAAACTGAACATGCTTTGGTGAAAACAGTATTGATTACAGGATAGCGGTCAGTCAAGTTTGGGTTAAACCAAACAATTTGGAACATTAAAATGCTAAGCAATGAAAGATTGATGAAACTCCAAGCCAGATAATACAAAGTACTTTTCGGTTTGAGCAGATCATCGCCTTTGTGATTGAGTCCCTTCGATAGATTTAAACTGGGAATATTATGAACAGGTTCATTATTAAAGTAGTTCAAATTATTTAAGTAGGTTCTCAGATCTATATTGGAATGTTCAACTTTACGATTGAATATATCCAGCACGCTGGTTTCATTCCGACGATTATCAAAAGACTCCTGATTCAATTTGTGTTCTGTTTCAGGAGTATTTATCGCTTGCTGGTCAGAAGGAGAGGGCTGAAGATGAACCAGTGCATTAAAGTTATCGCCACATTTTGGACAACAAACCATACCTTGCGCAACAGTAAGCTGTGTAACTGACACTTTATAAATTGAAGCACAATTAGGGCAGCGGGTTTGTTTTTCAGCCATAGATAGTTAAATATTCATCGATTAAAATTTCTTACGCGAACCAGAAATTCTGCACCAGTTTTCTTCGCGTTTCTCTACCTCTACTATATCAAAAAATTCAGAATAAACACTAGAAACATCAGCAACTTGCTCTTCAATTACACCTGCAAGTGCGAACTCGCCCTCAGATTTAATTAAAGTTGAGAATTCTTCGGCAAGGGACATCAATGGACCAGCAAGAATATTTGCAACCAGTACATCTGCTTGTTGAGCCTTAAACGTTTCGTTAAATTCTTCTGGAAGCCCGACATAAAGATTTTCAAGTACACCATTCAACTCAGCATTTTGTTTTGTCGCTAAGACTGCTTGTGGGTCGATATCAGTTGCATAGACTTTTTTTGCGCCTAATAACAATGCTGCAACACCCAAAATGCCTGAGCCACAACCATAATCAATCACAATTTTGTCTTTAACATCAGTTTTACCCAGCCATTGCAAGCAAAGGAAGGTGGATGCATGGTTGCCTGTACCAAAGGCTAAGCCCGGATCAAGTTTGATATTGACAGCATCAGCTTCAGGAGGCTCTAACCACTCAGGTACGATCCAGTATTTTTCACCAATTTGAATAGGTTCATAGTAGTCCATCCAAGAGCGTTCCCAAACTTGGTCTTCTAGGAACTCACTTTTCATTGGGGCAGTCGGGAGTTGAGTGCGAATAAATGTCTCTAAAGCCGCTACATCGATTTCTTCATGGTCTTCTTGAGCGTAAATGCCTGTAACAATGACTTTATTCCATAAAGGTGTTTCACCTGGAAGAGGCTCAAGCAAGTCTTGATTTTCAGCATCATCGAGCGTCACACTTACTGCACCTAAAGAACTTAATAAAGTTTCAGTAAAATCAACTTGAGCTTGTTCAACTGTAATATGAATTTGTAACCACTTCACGGGAAAGACCTAAATCGTTTTCTTAAAGCCAATATTGTAACGGAAACTGTCAAGGTGCGCCTAGCTTCAGCCAAAATAAAAAAAGTGGATGTATCAACATCCACTTCGGTTTTATAGGATCATCTTTCATGCACGTTCAATTACAGATTCTTGCGTGGCATGTCTTGAAATCAATGCACCAAATATCGCTGCAAAAATATACATAAATATCGAATAAACTGCAGCAGGCATTGCCACTGTTGAATTTGCCATGACTGTCAATGCGATGGTCATTGCCAAGGTACTGTTATGAATACCTATTTCAAAAGCGCAAGCACGTGCTTGCGCACTATTGATACCTAATAATCTTGGGACAAAATAACCGATGAGCAAACTACAAATACAGAAAATTACTGTAGCTAAACCGACTTGAGTGAGATATTCCAGAATATGTGCGCGCTCTTTAGCAATTGCTCCGATAATGATGAGTATCAAGAAGACCACTGAGAAAATGCGCAATGGTTTATTTAATTTTTCCGTAAAATGAGGTGCATAATGTCGAATCAGCATACCGATACAGACAGGAATTAAAATAATTGCAAAAACCTGAAGAATTTTGCTGAACTGCATACTGATTTGCTGCCCATCATTCATAAAGTATTGAATGGAGAAGTTAACAATCAGGGGGAGGGTAAAAGCTGCGATCACAGAATTAATTGCAGTCAAGGTAATATTCAGTGCAATGTCACCTTTAAATAAATAGCTAAATAAATTTGCGGTACTTCCACCTGGTGATGCAGCGAGTAACATTAATCCAACTGCGAGTAAAGGTGGTAGGGCGAGTACTTTACAGATGACAAAAGCGATACCGACCAAAAGTACCAATTGACAAAATAATGCAATCAAAACCGCTTTGGGATGTTTTGATACCCGAGCGAAATCTTTCGGAGTGAGCTCTAAGCCCAAACCAATCATAATGATGGCGAGGGCGAGTGGAAGCATGATGGTGATTATTCCTGAATCCATAGTTTCATCCTTTTTGTTGTTTTAAATCATTTAAACAGGTGAATATTCCTTACTCAAAATTGAGTGTAATCGAAACAATCAAAATATAAAAATAAAAAACATGACTGATGAATAATTAAAAAAAATACTCTTTTGGAGAATAATAAATTTTATTAAAAAATTAATAAATACAATATTTTATATTTAGAATAAGTGGAGTGGATTCAAGTGGTCATTCAAAGACTATCCCTAATTTTAAATCCCAAAAAATAAATGAATCACCAAAACTTCTAACAATTTGTATAAAGCATAAAGTTCATTGGATATACATGATTGAAATTAAATCACTTGTATGAATAATCAGGTGGTTTAACTATAGGATCCCTGAATATAAAAAAAGAGATCCCGTTAAACGGAATCTCTTTTCTATCAACATTCATCCATTTAGTTTCAATATTGTTGAATGTAGTTACTATTCACAATTGAAACAGGAAGTATTGTTGAGTGTAAGAAAAATTACTGAGCTTGGATAGGATCTTCACTTGGTACAGCTTGGCTAGGTTGTTCAACCGCTGGCTGTTCCGCTTGAGAAGCGTCATTGGTTGCAGGTGCATCAGCACTTGCAGGAGCAGCTTGTTCTACAGCAGGACGATTTTCCATTGCAGGTTCTGGCGCTGCAGCAGCACCTGTTGTGTTACTGCCTGCTGGTGGTGCAGGGAAGCTAAATTGAAGCTTACCATTTTCATTCGGTTCACACGTACCATTAAAAGTTACACCTTTATTGGCATAAGTGACCCAATCACCTTGCTTTTTCTTAGCACAAACCTGAATTTGCTTTTTCACTTCAGCTTTACTGGTGTTCTCCTCAGCAGCATGAGCAAAACCAATTGCCATACAACTCAACAATGAAGCCGTCATCATCTTAGACAATGTATTTTTCATAATCGTATTCCTTGTATTCATGATGGAAAATTTAATTATCTGAGTGATTTTCATGGTATAGCGGTTTTTTGCTAAGTTAAATTTGATTTGTAGGGACTTACTGAAACGAAGTGTCAATTTATGTTGCCTATGTATCTAAATGTTTAATTGAAAATATAGGTCTTTAGGGAATAAATTTTTGTAAAACCGCCTAAAACTGAGCGTAAATTTTTGCTATAATTTCCTGTCATTCTTTTTATCTCTCATTTATCACTATGCATTATCCTAAAGTTTACGATGTCATTGTTATCGGTGGCGGTCACGCAGGTACGGAAGCAGCACTTGCTGCGGCGCGTATGGGTCGACAGACTCTGCTTTTGACTCATAACATTGAGACTTTAGGGCAGATGAGCTGTAACCCTGCTATTGGTGGGATTGGTAAATCTCATCTGGTTCGCGAAATCGATGCGTTGGGTGGAGCAATGGCTCTCGCTGCTGATAAAGGTGGTATCCAATTCCGTATCCTGAATTCGCGTAAAGGCGCTGCTGTCCGTGCGACACGTGCTCAAGCTGACCGTATTCGTTATAAAGCTGCAATTCGTCATACTTTGGAAAATCAAGCTAACTTAGACATTTTCCAACAAGCCGCTGATGATCTTATCGTTGAAGGCGATACGGTGAAGGGGGTCGTCACTCAAATGGGTATTCGCTTCGATGCGAAAACAGTTGTGTTGACAACAGGTACATTCTTGGGTGGAGTTATTCACGTTGGATTGAATAATTCGTCGGGCGGTCGTGCAGGTGATCCTCCTTCTATTTCTTTAGCTGCGCGTTTACGTGAATTAAACTTACCAGTGGGGCGTTTAAAAACAGGTACGCCACCACGTATTGATGCTCGTTCAGTTGACTTTTCTGTGATGATCCCACAAACGGGTGACTTTCCATCTCCAACCATGTCATTCATGGGAGATGTGTCTATGCATCCAGAACAGGTGAATTGCTATATTACGCATACCAACGAACGTACCCATGAAATCATTCGTGGTGGTTTGGATCGCTCACCGATGTATACAGGTGTGATTGAAGGGGTTGGTCCACGTTATTGTCCATCTATTGAAGACAAAATTCATAAATTTGCTGATAAAGACTCGCATCAGGTTTTTTTAGAGCCTGAAGGCTTGGACACCCATGAGCTTTATCCAAATGGTATTTCAACATCATTGCCATTTGATGTTCAGTTTGAGTTGGTACGTTCAATTCGCGGTATGGAAAATGCACATATCCTTCGTCCAGGCTATGCAATTGAATATGATTATTTCAATCCGCAATCGTTGAAATTCTCGTTAGAAACAAAATCCATCAATAACTTGTATTTTGCTGGTCAGATCAATGGTACGACAGGCTATGAAGAAGCTGGTGCACAAGGTTTATTGGCAGGTTTAAATGCTGCTCGTCGTGCTTGGGATCAAGAGCAATGGACACCTAAGCGTGATGAAGCATATATGGGTGTTTTGGTTGATGACTTGATTACTTTAGGGACTAAAGAACCGTATCGTATGTTTACCTCGCGTGCAGAATACCGTTTGATGCTTCGAGAAGACAATGCAGATCAGCGTTTAACAGCGATTGGTCGTGAAATGGGCTTGGTTGACGATGAGCGCTGGGCTGCATATTGTGAAAAAATGGAAGCAGTTGAAAAAGAAACAGGTCGTTTGCAACATCTATGGGCGGCACCAAATAACCCGATGGGTAAAAAATTCGTTGAAATGACTGGTGCAGATCTTTCCAAAGAGTGTTCTGCGATTGATTTGCTCAAACGTCCAAATATCAATTTCTCTCAAATTGCGGAATTGACAGGCTCTGAAGTATCTGCATTTGTGGGTGAGCAAATCGAAATTGCGGTGAAATATGCAGGCTATATCAACCGTCAGCAAGAAGATGTTGCTCAAATGAAGCGTTTGGAAGATACCAAAATTCCTGCTGATTTTGACTATGATGCTGTTTCAGGTCTTTCTCGTGAAATTACCATGAAACTTAAAAATGTATTGCCAGAAACGCTTGCACAAGCGAGTCGTATTCCAGGGGTAACACCTGCGGCTGTTCAATTGGTGATGATTACGATTCGTAAACATAACCAAATGAAAAAATCTGCCTAAGTTTGAATCCTTAAAAAAGCCCGCTTATTGCGGGCTTTTTTATAACCCAAAGAATGTATAGTTGCTTGTTGAAAATATATGGTCTTTATGACAATATAAAATAAATGAGTAGTACTGAGAATAACATGAACAAGCAAGATCGAATTAAAGGTGCAATTTATGGGCTATTGATTGGAGATGCAGTCGGTGTGCCTTATGAGTTTAATCTGCCTGAACAGTTACCTGAATATAATCAAATTGATATGCTTCCACCTCCTTATTTTTCTAAGACTTATCCAGAAATTCCACTAGGGACATGGTCGGACGATGGTGCACAAGCGCTAAGTTTGCTCGATTCACTCCTGTATAAGCATAAAATGGATGCAGAAGATCTCATGAAGCGGTTGTGTAATTGGTATCAGTATGGATATATGGCAGTTGACTATCAAGTTTTCGATGTTGGTGTGCAAACTGCTGAATCGATAAGAAAGTATTTATTGGGTGTCCCTCTATCTCAGGTTGCTAAAAATGATGAACATGCCAATGGTAATGGTTCACTTATGCGCGTATTGCCTTTAGCGTTGTGGCATCAAGGTCCAGATCAACAGTTGATTGAGGATGCGTATACTCAGTCCCATATTACCCATGCACATCTAAGGTCAAAGGTGTGTTGTGCTTTATATTGCTTATGGGCTAGATCAATTCTGAACGGATTGGATATTGAACCTGCGTGGTCGGATGCAGTAGTAAGACTACGCCAATGTTTACAAGATCGACCAGAAGATTTGCAACAGCTTGAGTTATATATTCGTCCTGATGAATTAGTTCAGGGGACGGGGAGTGGTTATGTGGTTGATTGTTTAAATTCAGCAAGATATGCCCTCCAAAAAAAGTCATATCAAGATGTGATTAAAAGCTCGATTGCATTAGGCAGAGACACCGATACAACTGCATGTGTAGCTGGTGGTATAGCTGGATTGTATTTTGGTTATCATGCCATTCCTCAGCTATGGTTGGATCAATTAAGAGGCAAAGCGTTGGTGGAACCTTTATTGGAAAAACTCAGTATTCACATCGCATCTTCAAAATGAATATTTATATCAATCGAAAGTCATTTGAATGATGAAGCTTTGATTTTATCACTACAATCATCAACTAAGCATATCTTGATAAAGATTTTAATTGCGCATCTTATTGGTTTTTGTTTGCGATAAATTCTAAATAATTAGATTCAACCTAAGGTTATACAAATAACGCTTAAACAGAATTGGTGAAAAACAAAGCAGTTTTAATTATTTTTCAGTTTGAAAAATCGTGGTTATAGTCAATCTACATTCAAACGAGAGGTGGTTACTATGACGATGAAATCAATCCGTTACAACAATGCTGAACTTGCGTGCTGTCTGATGTGATGTTCAACTTACTCCAATGAAAACTCATGTCTTGTGGACATGTAAAAATGTGACATGAGTTTTAATCAGCGCAAAAATAATAAAATTTAAAAAAACAAAAACAATAAGATATCAGAGCCGAGAGGCTCTTTTTTATTGGGGCTTGTATGTAGAACTTGTATCTATGCTAGTTAATATTGATTATTCAATTTCATGAACTGCATTAAAAACTTCTACAGGTTCGATTCGAACAATCTTTTTACCGAAGCTTCTCAGCCACCATACCAATTGTGAGGTAAAGGGAACTACTGCACTCACTTGATACAGTTGTTCATTTAATTGTTCAACTTTTTGCTCTTTGCTGAGCTGACTTTCTGTAAAGTACTGCGCATCATCTTCGTGCATCACCAGTTTTAATTCAACATTCTTGGTCGGTTGAGAAAAATCAACTCTAAAACCAAGTGCACCTGAATCAATGTACTCATCAATATCAAATTTAACAGGATGTAATGCTCGCAAGTCTAAGACTGTTGCTGATTTAAAACGATGTAAAGCAAAAGTTTGGACTTCGGTTTTATCATGTCTGGTACAAATCAAATAAATGATCGCACCTTTTTGCACCAAGCCTAAAGGATTGAGAATATAAGTTTTTTCTTCTCCTTGATGACCACGTGAACGGTAAATACATTCAATTTGCTTGTCTTGGAGTAATCCTTCATAGATTGCCTGTTGCGCCTGTCTCTCAACCAAAGGAGGGATTACAGGCTGACTAGCAGGAACAATACGAACTCGATTAATCCATTGTCGAACATTATTTTGAGTTGACAAACTGCGACGAGCTAGATCAAACCAAGGATTCATTTCATCAATCAAACTTGGTGGTAACAGGTGCTTTAAATGTTCCTCAACCATCATAAATGTGACTGCCTGAGAGCTGGTCATATGAGGCAAGCTTTGAATTGGTGCATCTGAGCGCCAACGCCAACCTTGAGGCACAGTCTTGTTGCTTTCGATGGGAAAGCGTTGCGCAATTTGATTGAGATCACGTTGAATAGTACGCAAACTGATCTCAATTCCTTCACGTTCTAAGACTTCTTGTAACTCACGTGTTCCCATCCATTTACCCGTAGAAAGTCGGGACAAAATTTGCCATTGGCGATAGAGGCTGTTGGAGGTTTCTTTTTCTTGTGCAGACATGTCAAATATCGTTGAAATCGTGAAGGTTTAAGGGAAATAAATCTGCTACACAATAGAAAAATAAAAAACTTTCTGCAAGTTCTATCCTTAAATTAATTTGTTAGACCTTGAAAACACTCACTAAAAAATTTTGAAACAAGTTCGATCAAAACTCACATTGAGCTAAACAATAAACAATGAATTAATAAAAGCTGGTTAAAAGATTTCAAACCTGATGCTAAAAAACATTTTAAGACTCAATGATTGTTGGCATTGATATTGCTTGATTCATCCTGCCACCAGAGAACATAAGAAGAGGTTTGTATGCTAAAAGAAACGATGGATACAAATTCAAGTAATGAAAATTATGCAGAACGTTTTGCTGTGTCAATGATTGAAGAGCAGACTCAGTCGAATACAGGTGAATTAAAAGAGATAAAAAATATTCAGGCAGCTGTTCATTTAAATATTGAGATGCAGCAACCAGCAGTGCATTTACTTAAACAACTCGATTCTATTTTCTTTAATGAAATGACCGATGATCATGTTCTTTCACCTGAAACTGCGGAAAAAGTTGAGCATTGGTTATCTCAACATAGTATTTATGAGCTTGAAAAACTAAATGAAACAGCTAAAGCGCATTTTTTATATCAAGGAATTACCTTTGCTGTATATGGAGAGAAATCTGGGATTGATCGCACCATTCCTTTTGATTTGATTCCCCGAGTGATTGCCAAACAACAATGGAACAAAATCGAGGCAGGATGTACGCAACGTATCAAAGCTTTAAATCTATTTCTTGCTGATATTTATCATGAGCAAAATATTTTAAGAGAAGGTTTTATTCCTGAGTTACCAGTGCTTTCACATGAAGCGTATCAACCGATCATGATGAATCACAGTTTAAATGGAAATATTTATAGTCAAATCAGTGGTATCGACATTGTCCGTGATCGACACGGGGAGTTCTTTGTCTTAGAAGATAACTTACGAACCCCTTCTGGTGTGTCTTACATGATTGAAAGCCGTAAGATGAGTCAAAAATTGATGCCTGAATTATGCAATCAGCAAGTTGCAAGTATCGAGCAATATCCACAGCTTTTGCGTGAAATTCTCGCTGAAAATTCAAGAGTCACTACACCCACAATCGTGGTGCTGACGCCGGGTCGTTACAATAGTGCATATTATGAGCATTCATTTTTAGCAAGAGAGATGGGTGTACCCTTGGTGACATCTCGTGACCTTTTTGTTGAAAACGACAAGGTTTATGTGAAAACTATCCGAGGACGTCAGCAGGTTGATGTAATTTATAGACGTTTAGATGATGGTTTTTTAGACCCTTTGTGTTTTAGACCAGACAGTACTTTAGGTGTTGCAGGGCTGATGTCGGCTTATTTGAGTGGTAATGTGGTCATTGCAAATGCACCAGGTACAGGGGTTGCTGATGATAAGTCCATTTATCCTTATGTGGATCAAATGATTGCTTATTATCTGAATGAAAAGCCAATTTTATCCAATGTACCCACTTATCAATGTCGTGATGCTGATGCATTGGATTATGTGTTGGCAAATCTCGATCAATTGGTCGTAAAAGAAGCTCAAGGTTCTGGTGGTTATGGGATGCTGATCGGTCCTAAAGCAACAGAACAAGAAATTGATTTATTTAGAATTAAATTAATGGCTTCACCTTCAGCATATATTGCGCAACCGACATTAGATTTATCAGTAGCGCCAACTTTAACCTCACAAGGAATTGCTGAACGTCATATTGATTTACGACCATTCATTTTAACCTCACCTGAACGTATAGAAATCGTTCCTGGTGGTTTGACCCGAGTTGCAATGCAACAAGGTTCATTGGTGGTTAACTCATCACAAGGTGGTGGAATTAAGGATACATGGGTGATTGATGAATATTCAATTTAATCAGTCCTTAGCAATCCCAACCAAAGGAGAGAAAAGATGATTTTACTCAGTACAAATGCACAAAATATATTTTGGTTAGGGCGTTATTTGACCCGCATACAATATTTATGTAGCCAGTTCCCTTTTAAAACCAATGAATTGGCATTAGATTATGCAAATGCATTTTGCTTACCTGCATTCGATGCCAGTTCCTTGAATGAACTCATTTTGGACTCTGAGCAGCCTGCTTCATTTCACCAACAGTTTTTATGTGCCAAAAATAATATTCATGACTTGCGTGGGGTTATTTCTGCGAAATCATTTGCTGAGTTGAATCAGTTTTTACACCAAGCCGAACAAAATGCCAGTTTTATCTGTGATGTCTGTGAGGAGTGTAATGATGTTCTTGAAGCAGAAGATGATGAGTTATTGTTCTTATTCTTTAGTCTTGGACAAAAAATGGAACAGTTTGACCGTCAGTTACGGCTAAGCCAAGATAAATCGCTAACATTGACCCAATTAAATGCGGTGATCACTAGTTTGGATCAACATGGGATGTGTAGCTTGCCAGAAGTGTGGGAGGAGCTAAAAAAGCAGCCTAATCGAATGAATTACTATCATTTTAGTGATCATATTGATTCTTTATTTGAATTGGATCGCTTATGAAACTCATGATTAATCATCAAACCCATTATCAGTATTCTGACTGGGCAAAAAACAGCATTCAATATATAAAAATGACCCCGCAATCGAATTTACATCAACAAGTGACGGGGTGGCAAATCAGTATTCCTGGAGAAAAACAATATAAAAAAGATGCTTTCAATAATATTTGGTTGACCAGCTCGCAAACAGAACCTTATCAACAAATGTTGATTATGGCACAGGGGATTGTTGAAATTAACACAGACAATCAACTTGGTTTACAGGATACACTTGCTCCAGCCGTATTTTTACAACCCACAACTGCAACGCTGTGTAATGATGAAATGATTGCTTTTGCAAAATACTATTTACCGCAAAAAAGCTGGGCTAATTTTCAAAAATTAGCTGAAGCATTGCTACAGTACATGCCATATATCACCGCAAGCACAACGGTTACGCATACGGCTATAGCATCCTTTTCTGCCCAACAAGGGGTTTGTCAGGACCATAGTCATGTATTGATTGCAATGGCAAAAGCTTTGGGTATTCCTGCACGCTATGTCTCAGGGTATTTGTATGTTAATAATCAGTCACATTTGGCAAGCCATGCTTGGACAGAAGTCTACTTAGAAGGGCGATGGCATATGATTGATGTCAGCAATCAGCTTTTTAGCCCACAATCACATGTCTATGTCGCTGTTGGTCGAGATTATTGGGATGTTGCTCCAGTTCGAGGTATACGTGAAAAAGGGGGCGCAGAAACAATGTATTCTATCGTTCAGGTACTTGCATGCTGATGCAGAATGATCAATAGTGTCTTGTATTGCAAAATGATTAATTTCGAATTTTAGTTATATAGGTAGCTCCATGACGTATTGCTGTGCTTTAAGACTCAATCAAGGTTTAGTATTTATTAGTGATACTCGAACCAACGCTGGAGTCGATCACATTTCGGTATATCGAAAGCTCTATACTTTCGGGATCGAAGGCGAACGTTTTATCTGTATACAAACTTCGGGTAATCTGGCGACGACTCAAGCAGTGATTGGACATTTGGAAAATCATTTAGCTCTTAAACAAGAACCCAATCTATATAGCGTCAACACCATGTTTGAGGTTGCTGGCTTAATTGGGCAGACTTTACGAAAAGTGATTGCTGATGTGACTGAAGATACCCAAGAGCAAAGTAATTATTACTGCAGTTTGTTGGTGGGTGGACAAATCAGCGGTGAAGAAATGCAGCTTTATAATATCTATCCACAAGGGAACTTTATTTCTGCGACCAGTGATACGCCGTATTTCCAGATTGGAGAAAGTAAGTATGGTAAGCCGATTTTAGATCGGGCATTAAGTTATGATATGCCTTTGGATGAAGCTTTACGCTGTAGTTTGATTTCATTTGACTCCACACTACGTTCGAATGTTTCAGTCGGTATGCCACTAGATGCCATGATCTATGATAAAGACAGCTTAAAAATTCCTAAAGGGAAGCGTATTGTTGAAGATGATCCATATTTTCAGCATATCAGTAAGCAATGGTCGGAAACCTTAAAAAAAGGATTACAGGATCTGCCAAAACCTACTGTGGACTATTTTGAGTAAACTTCTCAATAGATGGAAACGTGCATTAATTAAAATTTAATCTCGATCCATTATTTTAATAAGTACTCTAATTTTTTAAATGTAAAGAACATGGAATTAGTTCAACTTTGTTATGTTTCAAGCATAAATTTAAAAGATTTGCGTTTAATGGCTGAATTTAGGAATGCGATGCATCGTGCAGCCACTTTTTTTACTGAGCAGCATATACATGGTGTTTCATTTTATGCAAATGAACACTTCTTACATTGTTTTGAGGGTGAAGCCGAATCAATAGATTTAATTTATCAACATATTTTAAATCATCAAGATCAGAATTATCGTTTTTGTTTCCTCAACAATATTCAAGAGTTTCACTTTGAAGCTTGGCAAATGAAGTATGTCGATCGTAATGGAGTGGTCAGTATTTTCTGTAAAAAATGTGGATTAAATCATTTTAAACCCATGAGTTTAACTGATCAACAAATCGACGAACTTATGCAAATAGTGTCTGTTAGAACAGTATCAAAATAGAATTAAATATCTAAATAATAAAAAGTTAAGGCTTGTACATTAAATGATAATTGTTTATAACAATATAAAGATAAAAATAGAAGAATTACATGACTTTTCAATTATGCTGTGCAAGTAAAACAACATCACCTCATCATCAACTACTGAATGATCTAAGAGAAATTCTTGGTGAAGCGAGAGACTTTAATGTACTGCATCAAGTTCGAGGCGTACTTTATTTTGCAGATGAGCATTTTTTTCAATGCCTTGAAGGCGAACAGTTGGTAATTTTGCGTCTGTTGGAGAAATTATATAAAGATCCTAGACATCATCAGATAAAGCTATTTAGAGCTTTACAGGTAGAAAGAGGGCATTTTTCTCAGTGGTCGATGAAGTATGTCAGGCGAAACAGTAAAATTCAGCAGTTTTTTGAGCACAAAGGTTTTCTGCGTTTTCAGCCATTAAATTTAGATAAGCAAGATATACCCAATTTACTCAAATTACTTTATGAGATCGAATAATTTGAAGATATTGTTTGATACTTTTGTTTAAGCCATTTTTTAATGCTATTTAAAAAGTACATTTTATGGACTGCGCTTTGAGTATAAGTTTTTTAAGATGATAAAATTAAACATTCAATTCTTGCTTTTGTTTTAACAGTTAAATAGACAATCGCCGATATCGAGTGAATCTTATCTGACTTTTTTGCTTATACTTCCGAGAGTATCTTTTCTAAAAATGATAGAGATATTAAGTGCATCTCTATCATATACATGGCTTTTATTCTGCACGATGGGTACAATTTGGCATAAAAAGATTTAAATCTTTTTACGTTTTGGACGACCTGTCATACGACATAATAATTCATAGCCAATCGTACCATTTGCTGTCGCGACTTCATCAACTAAACGGTTTTTACCCCAGAGTTCTACGACTGTCCCGATTGGTGCATTCAATCCAGTGACATCAATGGCAATCATATCCATTGCAACACGACCAATAACACGGGCTGCTTGCCCATGAATAGAAACATAATTCTGCGTGAGGTAGGCACGAGGATAACCATCTCCATAACCAATAGAAACGATTGCGATATCCATCTCTTGGTCTGAAACGAAAGTTGAACCGTAACCGACAGATTCACCTGCTTGAATATGATTTAAAGCAATAATTTCAGCGGTAAATGTCATTACAGGACGAATACCGAGATCATGTGCAGATTGGTCTGCAAATGGTGACGCACCATAGAGCATGATTCCTGGTCGCACAAAATCAAAATTTAGTTCAGGCCATTTAAAAATAGCGGCTGAGTTACAGCACGACGCCAAAATAGGTGAACATGCTTCTTTAACTTGCAAAAATTGTTGCTTTTGCAATTCATTTAAGGGGTGATGATCGACATCAGCGTTTGCGAAGTGCATAGCAAGTACACAAGTAAAACCTTCAGCTTGTAATGAATGGATCACTTCAATAATTTCAGCTACTTTAAAGCCTAAGCGATTCATGCCACTGTTGAGTTTGACCCAAACTTTCAGTCCTTTTTGGATATATTGGTCTTTGTAGGCGCTTAACCAATCAAGCTGCTGTTGATGGTGAATCATTAGCTCAAAGTTACTGTCTAGAACAATTGGCATTTCATCTGCATTGAAAATACCTTCAATCAGGGTAATCGGTTGTTGATAACCTAATTCACGAATTTCCAAAGCTTCTTCAAGGCAGGCGACACCGAAAGCATCAGTTGAACTTAAGGCGGCTAAGCAATCCTTGACGCCATGACCATATGCATTGGCTTTTACCATACTGACAATTTTTGCGGTTGGGGCAAGTTGTTTGACACGGTTTAAATTATATTGCAGCGCTTCGCTGTCAATATAAACTGTTGCTTGGCGCACCCTCGTTACTCCTTGGGAATGGCAAATACAGCATAAAATTGATGAAATTATGCGGTTAGAAATGTAATGATGGTTCTATATTGTCTTAAAAAGATCATGATCAAGAACCAAGATTATTGTAGTCCGATCAAGGCTAAATGGACACGAACATTTGTGTTTTTAATGAGTTATTGATTTTGTATCGATAAAATTCTTGTATTTTTGCTTAAACATAATTTGTAAAAATATTGATCTTTATTTTTTTTACAAAATCGTACATTTTATATTCAATTTCATGATTAAGGTATACGTGTATGGGAACATGGTCACATGAACCTTTTGGCAATGATACAGCCAGTGATTGGGCATATGAATTTGAAGAACATAACGGTTATGACGTGATTGAGGATGCATTTGATCAAATCATTGATATGACCACAGAAGAGTTTATTGACGCTGATCTGGGGTGTATTGCGCATGCGGCAGCAGAGGTATTGGCAAAATCTTTTACAGCGAGTATTGCTGACAACGAATATTATCCTGAACCTGTAGAAAAATGGCTAGAGCAGAATAGAAATAAGCAAAATTATGCATTGATTCCAAAAGCCCTACTTGCATTAAACTTATTGACATCTGAAAGCTCTGAATTGGATGAGCTATGGCAAGATTCAGATGATTATGAAGACTGGATCAGAAATATTGATGAATTGAAAGAGACTTTAAAATCCAAGATCTGAGTCCAAAGTCTCTTCATTATTTATTGGCGATAAAGCTTATTCTTCGTCTTCGTATTGAGCATAGTATTCAGGAGATAAATTACTGAATCGGGTGTATTGACCTTCAAAGGCTAGACGCACTGTACCAATAGGTCCATTACGTTGTTTACCAATGATAATTTCGGCAGTGCCAGCTTCTTTTGATTCTTTGTTGTAAACTTCATCACGGTAAATAAACATAATTAAATCGGCATCCTGCTCAATCGCACCAGATTCACGTAAGTCTGACATAACAGGACGTTTATTTGGTCGATTCTCCAAAGAACGGTTAAGCTGAGACAGTGCGATAACAGGACACATCATTTCTTTTGCAAGCGCTTTTAAGCTTCGTGAAATTTCACCGATCTCACCCACACGGTTGTCACCCATACCAGGGACTTTCATTAATTGGAGATAATCGATCATGATACACCCCAATTTACCACCATGTTGTTTGGCAATACGCCGTGCGCGTGCACGTACCTCTGTTGGAGGAAGTGCAGAAGAGTCGTCGATATAAAGATGCTTTTCTTGAAGTTGTAAAATCGTGCCAGTCACTTTAGACCATTCATCACCATCCAGTTTTCCTGAACGTAAGTGTCCTTGATGAACTTTACCGTAGGCAGAGATTAAACGCATTGCAATAGAGTCTGCTGGCATTTCCATAGAGAAAACCAGTGCAGGTAGGTCACAGTTGAATAAAACGCTTTCGACTAAATTCATTGCGAAGGTCGTTTTACCCATGGACGGACGTGCCGCAACAATAATCATATCACCCGCTTGCATACCTGAGGTTTTATTGTCTAATTCCATAAAACCTGTGGTTAAGCCTGTGATATTGCCATCAAGCTGAGATAATTCATTCAATTTATCAAAAACGTCAGCAACCACGGAAGTAATTGCTTTAGGACCTTGTGCCTTCGCATTATTATTGTGTTGCTCAGCAATAGAGAAAATGTTGGTTTCAGCAAGATCTAAAATCTCACTGACATCACGACCTTTGGTGTCATAGGCATTCTGCAAAATTTCATTGCCGACTTTAATCATATTTCTCAAAGTCGCAAACTCTTTGATTTTTCCAGCGTAAGTTTCTAAATTATAGAAACTTGAAGGGGAGTCTGCCATCAATTGCATTAGATACTCTTCACCACCAATTGCATCGAGTAAATTTTGCTTTATCAGCCAGTCATTGACCAATACCGCATCATAAGGTGAGCTTTCTTGGGCAAGTTTTTCGATTGCACGAAAGATATATTTATGACGCGTTGCGTAAAAATCATTTTCACTTAAAGTATCGCTCACTTGTTCAAAAGATTCAGCGACAGTCATTAACGCAGCAAGTACAGCTTGTTCAATTGCCAAATTGTGGGGTGGCGTACGAAACTCTTTTAACTGCGCATTGTCTTTATTTTTTGCATCAGCATTGAAAGAGTTTTGTTGAGCAGTGGCGGTTGCCTGAGACATAGAAGACCTTGTTTTAAATCTTGCGAAAACATTATTTAAAATAATGTATGGAGACACTTCAGTACTTACTTATCTTAATGCAAAATTGAGAAAGTATCTAACAGTAATACCGATAAGTAGAGACTTAATGAAGTGAAAAAAACAACTGTAAAGTATGAAACTAAAAGTTTAGAGATAAAAAAAGAGCATACAAAAGTATGCTCTTTTTTTTGCTTGAAAATTACTCAGATACGATAGTAACGAGAACTTCAGCAACAACATCATGATGCAATTGGATTGCGATGTTGAATTCACCAGTGTGACGAAGCGCACCGTTCGGTAAACGAACTTCTGCACGGTCTACAACAAGACCAGCATTTGTTAACGCGTCAGCGATGTCACGAGTACCGATTGAACCAAATAGTTTACCTTCATCACCAGCTTTCGCAGTGATAACGATATTTACTTCGTTCAATTGATCAGCACGTGCTTGAGCAGCAGCTAAAACTTCAGCTTCAGCTTTCTCAAGTTCAGCACGACGAGCTTCAAAAGCAGCAGTGTTTGCTTCAGTCGCAGCAACTGCTTTACCTTGAGGGATCAAATAGTTACGACCGTAACCAGCTTTAACTGATACTTTATCGCCTAATTTACCAAGGTTTTTAATGCGTTGTAATAAGATAATATCCACGGCTCAACCTCACTTATGATTGTCAGTGTAAGGAATCAACGCTAAATAGCGAGCTTGTTTAATAGCAAGCGCCAATTGACGTTGGTAACGAGCTTTAGTACCTGTAATACGGCTAGGAACAATCTTGCCATTTTCAGTGATGTACTGTTTTAAAGTGTCGATATCTTTGTAGTCGATGTACGTAACGTTCTCAGCTGTAAAGCGGCAGAACTTGCGACGACGGTAAAAACGTGCCATTGATGTTCTCCTTATGCTTCAACAGAATCTTGAGCTTGTTGTGCTTCTTCACGTTGAGCTTTACGCGCACGTTTTTCTTCAGCACTCTTAGCAAGTAATGATTCTTCAGTGATTGCGTGTTCACGACGGATAATCACGTTACGAAGGATTGCATCGTTATAACGGAACAATTCTTCTAATTCATTAAGCGTAGTTTGGTTACATTCGATGTTCATCAAAATGTAGTGCGCTTTATGAATTTTGTTAATTGGGTAAGCCAATTGGCGACGGCCCCAATCTTCAAGACGGTGAATTTGACCTTCAGCATCTTTGATGTGAGAAATGTAGCGTTCTACCATTCCCACAACTTGATCGCTTTGGTCTGGGTGTACCAGAATTACGATTTCGTAGTGACGCATTGTCAGCTCCTTACGGTTTATACAGCCCCATTCAAAAGAATGAAGCAAGGAGTCACAATCTGTAATGCTTTAAACAAGAGTTAAAAGCAATAGATTATGCCGCAAAATTGCGAGCGCCTATTATAGGAAAGTTTATGAGCAAACACAATTTAATATTCAATTATTTATTGGAAAAGCCACTAAATTTTTACAGAGGGTGAATTGAATTTTGTATTGTCACTATTTAGATTAAAACTGAATAAAAAAGGATAGCAACAATAACAAACTACCGTATTGAGAAACTTGAAACCATTGAATCTTATATTGAAAATCCAACACAAGAGTTTTACTTTGAGGTATTTGATGGTCGTTATGACATTGTCATGGTGGTGGATTGGGGTGAGGAGGATGATGCAATCATCACATATTGTGAAAAAATTCTAGAAACTGGACAACTGTCTGCAAAATTTGAAGCTGCCGATAATAAACAAGGTTTTACCATTACGATTCAGTTGGGTGAAAAAACATTACTGATTCCTTATCAAGGTGAGGGTGCTGATCGTGATACAACTTTACGAGCACTCAATGAAATTTTACATCCAGACTATGAAATCCGTTTCTGTAAAGCTTCTGATGGTTCAGACACATTAGAGTTTATCCCACTGCCCCAAAAATTATGGCATCAATTAGATCTCAAATATGCTGAAAAAATGGATGATTTGTTTGCTCGGTTTGAGCATGATTCTGTATTTTTTGGAAGTTAATTTAACTTTTAAATCAGTCATTAAACTGATCAAAGCACTGGTTTATTTGGGTGTTGCTTGAATATTAAACATGTTAAATAGTCTTTAGAATTGAAGTTGAATAAAATCCAATTAAAAACAAGTTCTTAGGATGGAATGTAGATGTTTTTATATATGCTTTTGGAAAAAATGTTCATTGTTCGCTTTGAAATAAGTATGTCACTTTTTAAATTATAGTCACTAATTTTTAGTAAGCTATGTATTGGAACTGCATAATTGTTTCTTTGTTTTTACATGTTGCCTTTTTAGGCTGAAAAGTCGTATTGAATAATTAAATCACCGAGTCGAGTAAATACAAACAGGGTTAGCGTACAAGCTATTTTTTTAGAAGATGGAGATTTGATTAAATCGTTATTTTTGAAGCTACAATCAAATCATTGTATTTAAAATCGATATTGATAGAGTTTTTTATATTCAACAGGGCTCATACCTAAATTTCTCATAAATAACTGCCTTAAAATCTGTTCATGATTCAAACCACATTGCATTGCAACTTGTTTAACAGCCAACTGATTTTCTCTAAGAAAATTTTAACCAATTCTAGACACATTGCTTTTGACCATTTTGCTGAAAATCGTCCAAATTCTATTGAAAAGATTGGTGATGTGCTGTAATTCTAAATTTATCGGCTAAGATTTGTCTATTCATCTTTTTCACGAAAGAAAAGTAGCGCGAACTTTAGGCTGATCCTGAAATTGAGTAAAACCCAGCAAGACTGTGAAGCAATTTATTTTTTCAATAAGTCAAAGAGTTGGTGCATCGCAATCAGGTTGGATAGTATTCAATTAAATATAATTGCAATGTCAAAAAATTAAAAATTTTGCTCGATATAAATTTTTACAGGATGAATATTTTCAAACGTAAATAAGATTTCAATTATTTTGAGAATGCATTTATGGAAAATTAAAAGATCAAAAAAAAAGATAGAGTAAACTCTATCTTTTTTAAAACAGTGGCAAATGTGGTGCAGGGGAGACGTAACTAAAACTAAAGCTAAAACTGAGCGCTGTAATTAGAATTACTGAATACAAAAAATATTTTCTTGCCCAAACCTGATCATTCTCTGCTTTAAAGCCAATAATAGACAAATAGAGCCAATAGGCACATAAAGCATTAAAGGTGATTAAAAAGAAAATGTTGGTATAGCCAAAACAATATAACCCATTTAAAACCGCAGCAAAAAGTACAACATAAATCAAACTTTCAACTTTAGTTCGAAAAATCGAACGTGCTACAGGCAAAATAGGGATATCTGCATTTTTATAGTCATCGAAACGATAGATTGCAATTCCCCAAGAATGTGGCATTTGCCAAAGTGCATATGCTAAAAAAATCAGCAAAGCGGCAATATCAAATTCATTGGAAACAGCAGTATAACCAATTACAGGAGGGCTTGCGCCAGAAATACTTCCAATCACAGTTTGATGAATGGTGGTACGTTTACTCCAAAGACTATAAAAAATCACATACACAACAAAGCCGAGTACAGCGAAGCCAAATGCGTAGGCGTTGACAAAAAACCACAACAAAGCAAAGCCAATTAAACCCAGCACAGCAGAAAATATTAAAGCAACTGTTGGACTGATGGTCTTTTTGACAAGCGCACGATTCATTGTGCGTTGCATTTTTTGGTCAATGTCTTGGTCAATGACGTTATTCACAACACAGCCAGAAGCAACAACAAGTGTTGTACCGATGAGTGTGATGAGAAGTAAAAGGAAATCTACTGAACCTTGAGCGGCTAAGAAAAAGCCGCCCAAAGTGGTAACGAAGTTACCAAAGAGAATTCCTGGCTTAGTCAGGAATAGATATTTTTTCAACATGACACCCTAGAGCATCATGTTTGAATGTAAGTAGTTCATGATCCATACAGAACCAATTAAGAGAACGGCAATCGTCAGAATCGTATAGATGAATGCAATGACGTTCCAGCGTTGTTCAGAAGATGAATTCATGTGCAAGAAGAAAATCAATTGTACAAGAACCTGAGCAACAGCAGTGATCGCAATCGTTGCAACAACAGCACCACCAGTCATGCCTTTCATCACCATCCCAAATGGGATGATGGTCAAAACGACAGAAAGGATGAAGCCGATAGAGTATTGTTTGATGTTTCCGTGCGACGCACCAGCAGCATTATGATCATGACTCATTATAAAGCTCCCAGTAAATAAACTACGCTGAATACACAGATCCAAACGATGTCAAGGAAGTGCCAGAACAAGCTTAGGCAAGCAAGACGACGCGTGTTTGGTAATGTCAAACCATATTTCTTGATTTGAACCATTAACACGATCATCCAGACTAAACCAGAAGTTACGTGGATACCATGCGTACCAACTAGAGTAAAGAACGCAGATAAAAACGCACTGTGGCTAGGACCATGACCCTCAAGAACTAAATGATGAAATTCATAAAGTTCCATGCCGATGAATGTTGCACCAAAGAGCCAAGTGATAATTAACCACATCAGCACTTGGTTGACATTTTTCTTGTATGAAGCAAGAACCGCGAAACCAAAAGTCACAGAAGAAATCAAGAGAGCGAAAGTTTCTACAAGTACGAAACCTAAAGACTCACCAAATAACTCTTTTGGACTTGGAGTACCAGGCGGAATATGACTGCTTAATACAGCGAACGCGATGAAGAGTGTACCGAATAAAATCAAGTCACTCATCAAGTATGTCCAGAAACCAAAGACTGTGATGTCAGTATCATCGTGATGATGATGCTCATCGTGTCCATGGTTGTCGTGATGAAGTACTTCAGCCATATCCTTAGTCCTTCTTCAAGTGTTTTTCAAGTAAAGCATAACGCTCATTTTCGATACGTTCTACTTCAGCAGCAGGTACATAGTAATCCACTTTCTTCGTGAATGAACTTACGATGAAGCTAATAACAGCACCAAGGAAAGTTACAACGACTAACCACCAGATATGCCAGATTAAAGCAAAGCCCATTGATGTAATGAACAACGCAATAACAAAGCCTGCAGCACGGTCGGTTGGCATATGAATATCTTCATATTTCTCAGGACGCGCATATGCAACACCATTCTCTTTGTCATTCCAGAAAGTATCAATACCATTGATTTTTGGAATTTCAGCAAAGTTATAGAACGGAGCAGGGGAAGAAGTAGACCATTCAAGTACACGACCATCCCATGGATCGCCAGTGTGGTCCATGTTGTCATGACGTTGTAAGAAACCTACGATCACTTGCATTAAGAAACAAGCAATACCGATAGCGACAAGTACAGCACCGAATAAAGCGATAGCTAGGTACGGATCCCATTCAGGGTTGTCATATGTATTCAGACGACGAGTCATACCCATGAAACCAAGGATATAAAGTGGCATGAATGCAAAATAGAAACCAAAGAACCAGAACCAGAAAGATGCTTTACCCCAAGTCTCATTTAACTTCCAACCAAACATTTTTGGCCAGTAGAAAGTGATACCTGCGAACATACCGAATACAACACCACCAATAATTACGTTATGGAAGTGAGCAATCAAGAATAATGAGTTGTGTACTAAGAAGTCAGCTGGTGGAACAGCCATTAATACACCAGTTAAACCACCGATACCGAAAGTCACAAGGAAACCAAGTGTCCAGTACATTGGTGATGTAAATGTAATACGACCCTTATACATGGTGAATAACCAAGAGAAGATTTTCACACCAGTAGGAATCGCAATAATCATGGTCATGATACCGAAGAACGCGTTAACGTTGGCACCAGCACCCATGGTAAAGAAGTGGTGTAACCATACGACAAATGCCAGTACAGTAATTGCAATTGTTGCATACACCATAGATTTGTAACCGAATAACGTTTTACGAGAGAACGTTGAAACGATTTCTGAGTAAAGACCAAAAGCAGGCAATACCAAGATATAAACTTCTGGGTGACCCCAAGTCCAAATCAAGTTCACGTAAAGCATTGGGCTACCGCCAAGCTCGTTGGTGAAGAAGTGGAAATCGAAGTAACGGTCAAGTGTTAACATTGCAATAGTTGCTGTTAATACTGGGAACGATGCGATGATCAAAACGGCTGTACAAAGTGCAGTCCAAGTAAAGATCGGCATGTCCATAAGTTTCATACCAGGCGCACGCATTTTAATGATGGTAACAAAGAAGTTAACACCTGTCAGAAGCGTACCTAGACCCGAAACCTGGAGTGCCCAGATATAGTAGTCAACACCAACACCAGGAGAATATTGAATACCTGAAAGTGGAGGGTAAGCCATCCAACCAGTCGCAGCAAATTCACCTAATACAAGCGAAACCATCATCAAACCAGCAGCACCAGCAAATAACCAGAAACTTACAGAGTTCAATAATGGGAATGCAACGTCACGTGCACCAATTTGAAGTGGTACAGTAATGTTCATCATACCTACAACAAGACCCATGGCTACGAAGAAGATCATAATTACACCGTGTGCGGTGAAGATCTGATCGTAGTGGTCTGGATGTAAATAACCTTCACCGCCACCTTTTGCAAGGAACAGTTGAAGACGCATCATGATTGCATCAGCGAAGCCACGAAGTAGCATCACTACAGATACAAGGATATACATGATACCGATTTTTTTATGGTCTACTGATTTAAACCATACATTCCAGAGATATCCCCATTTTTTGAAATAGGTGATACCGCCTAAAACTGCAATTGCGCCAAGGGCCATAACGACCATTGTCACAAGTACAATAGGCTCTTTAGGGATCGCGTCCCAATTGAGTTTACCTAATAACAAAGACATGTCTTATTCCCCTACAGAAGCAGTTGCATGTTCAGCACCTGCATGTTCAGCACCTGCATGGTCTGCACCATGATAATTGCTCATGTAAGTGTTGATAATGCTCTTGAACAAGTCAGGCGTAACTGAAGAATAATAAGTCACAGGATGAGGCTTAGTAGGGAATGGACCTTTACGTTCAGCTTCGTGTGCAGCTTTAATTTCTTCTGGCGTATGCGCATTGTTCAGCATTGCTTCAATTTGGTGTTTAGAACGGTCACCATCTTTGAGCGTAGCAAATTCAGTCGCATCAAGCGTGGTTTTTTGGATTGCTTCAGGATTAATTGAAGTTCCTTTACCTGCTTTGATTGCGTCTACCCATGCGTTGAAATCAGCATCAGAAACAGCGTGCGCACGGAAACGCATTTGCGTAAAGCCATAGCCGCTATAGTTCGCTGAGAATCCACGGTAGCCTTCTGCTGGACTTGGATGTTCTGCAAGCATATGTAACTTAGTTTGCATACCTGCCATTGCATAAACCTGACCTGCTAACTTAGGAATGAAGAAAGAGTTCATCGTAAAGTTAGAAGTGATTTGAAATTCAATTGGTTTATTGACTGGGAAACGAACTTCGTTAATTGTAGCTATCTGTTGTTCAGGATAGATAAATACCCATTTAAATTGTTCAGCGACAGCTTGAATTTTTAAATGTTCTTCCATCTGACCTTGAGTATTTGTTAATGGTCTGTAAGGATCATACTTATGTGAACCCCACCATGTTAAATACGCAAGAATAGCAATAATAATACACGGGATACCCCATACTACAATTTCAATTGCAGTTGAGTGTGCCCATGTAGGTTTATAGTCTGCATCTTTATTCGACGCGCGATATTTCCAACCAAACCACAATGCCATTAAGATCGAAGGAATTACGACCAAAAGCATTAAATAGATCGCAGTCATCATCAGGCTACTTTGACCTTCAGCAACTGGACCTTTCGAGTTTAGAAGTACTAAATCACCACCACACCCAGTTAAGAGTGCAGCCATCGCAGATAAAGACAATACAGCTAAAGTCGTTTGTCTCATTTTACAACCTCGGTGAAGAGTCCCATTCCCTATATAAATATGGGATAGCGATTAAAGTGTCGCATGATTGAAAATGACTATTGTTTACAAATAGAAAGCATTCTCAATGATCTGACACCGCTACGTTGTAGGGCATTATGCCTCATATCGGCAAACTTAGCTATAGATAGGGCATGAATATATTAATGTAAAAATACCTGATATTTTTAGTCGGAATTTTAAAAAAAACAAAAACATAAATTATTATTTTTTCGTGATTTAGTATCAAAAATGGCGGGGTCACCGCCATTTCATTTATTCTGCAAGATCAATCACTTTGGTTTTTGCCAGGCGATCATGGAGTGCATAGTTGTTTTTTGAAAAAAACATAAATAAATCAACAATAAATACAATTGCAATAAGCGGAACAATGCTCATCAACTGAGAGAGAATCAGAAATAAAAACGAACGTACAAAAAAGCCTCTGAATGACCCCGGTAGTTGATTGGTATTCACATCAACGATTTGAAGTTTGAATATTTTTTTACCAATCGACTGCCCCGACTTGGTAATCATAAAACATTGAATAATCAAGATTGCCAATACGAATACCATTAAACCAATATTGACATAGTTTGGTATGCTTTTACTGATTATTTCAGCGATCTGCATTTGGCTTTCTCTAGAAAATCCACCTTCAGCAATGTTGACTGCACTTTCAGGCATAAAATAAGCAATAGCAAGAATTTGCGGTAAAAACAATACTGCAAAATCGACGAGTTTTGCTGAAATACGTTTACCTACAGGTGCAGCTTTAATTGCTTTTTTAGTGGATCTTTCAACTTTTATGTTGGTAATTGCTTGGTTTTGTTGAGTGGGATGTTCAGGGGTAAATGTTGTCGGTGTAATATAACCAACAGGTTCATAGACAAGTTTACCTTGTGTAAGTTCACCAAGTGCTTTCCATTCAGTCATTCCTTGATGCCAAGCTAAATCAGTTAATAAGACCTGCTGACTCGCAAGCATTTGATTCAGTTGTTCTATTGAATAGGGTCCAGCTTGTTGGTTATTTCTCGCCAAGTAAATTTGCATAAAACTCAATTCTCAAAATAAATCTAAAATACAAAAAGCGTAGATGATCAACGAAAGCGTTATCAACAATATTCATCTACATTGTAATCCACTATGTATACTCGATTTTTGCACATATTAATATTAAATTTACACGAAATCTTAAAATATGAAGCAATATCATGTTGCTTTTATAAGGAATATAGATCATGAAAATGCGTTTAACATTAAATGTTAGCGGCGAAAATTTTAATACACAATCATGTGTTCAGCGCTTGAATTCAAATGAATTGAAATTTGAGTGTGATGGTGAATTTACTAATTACCTTTCATTTGTCCATCCAGTTGAAGTTGTAGATTATGATGACTACGAAACTCGTGTCTCTTATGAAAAGGTATTCTTAGATTTCATAATAAATAATATCAATATTTTGGATCGGTATGGTGCGGATGACTATTCAATCTTTACTGAAATGTATATACATTCAGATGAGCAATGCAATTTTGAAATACTCAGTGAAGGTTTCTATCCTTATATTTGGAAGTATACGATTCGTATGCCGACTAGTGTTTATATTAGTGATCAATAAGAACTATGTGTTCAAATATTTATAAAGAAAAATTTTAACATTGGTCATGAAATTCTATTTAGGATGGGACATCCATAATAAAAAAGACCCTACATGAGGGTCTTTTTTAGAGCATACAAATTAAGCTTGTTTGGTTTTTTCTTCTGCAAGGAAGAACCAAGTATCTAACACTGAGTCAGGATTTAAAGACACAGACTCAATACCTTGTTCCATTAACCATTTTGCAAGATCTGGATGGTCAGAAGGACCTTGACCACAAATACCGACATATTTCCCAGCTTTACGGCATGCATGAATCGCCATAGAGAGGAGGGCTTTAACCGCAGCATCACGCTCATCAAATAGGTGAGAGACAATACCAGAGTCACGGTCTAAACCAAGAGTTAATTGTGTTAAGTCATTTGAACCGATTGAGAAACCGTCGAAATGTTCAAGGAATTGTTCAGCCAATAATGCATTGGTTGGCAATTCGCACATCATGATGACTTTAAGACCATTCTCACCACGTTTCAGACCGTTTTGAGCCAATAACTCAATAACACGCTTCGCTTCAGATACAGTACGTACGAAAGGAATCATGATTTGAATGTTGGTTAAGCCCATTTCATCACGTGCTTTTTTCAATGCGCGGCATTCAAGTTCAAAACAGTCACGGAAGTTGTCAGAGACATAACGGCTTGCACCACGGAAACCAAGCATTGGGTTTTCTTCTTCAGGCTCATAGAGCTTACCACCGATTAAGTTCGCATATTCGTTTGACTTAAAGTCAGACATACGAACAATCACTGGTTTATCTGCAAATGCAGCTGCAAGCGTAGAAATACCTTCAACCAATTTTTCAACATAGAATTCGATTGGAGATGCATAACCTGCAGTACGTGCCATAACAGCAGCACGAGTTTCGCGTGGCAGGCTGTCAATGTTGAGTAATGCTTTAGGGTGTACACCGATCATACGGTTGATAATGAACTCTAAACGTGCAAGACCAATACCTTCGTTTGGAATTTGAGCGAAGTCAAATGCGCGGTCAGGGTTACCAACGTTCATCATAATTTTGAACGGAAGTTTAGGCATAGATTCAATAGAATTACGTTGGATTTCAAAATCTAACGAACCTTCATAAATAAAGCCAGTATCACCTTCAGCACAAGAGACAGTCACTTCCTGTCCATCGACAAGGACTTCTGTGGCATTACCACAACCTACGATGGCAGGAACACCAAGTTCACGGGCAATAATGGCTGCGTGACAAGTACGACCACCGCGGTTAGTTACAATTGCAGCTGCACGTTTCATTACTGGTTCCCAGTCTGGGTCAGTCATGTCTGAAACGAGTACATCACCTTCTTGTACTTTGTCCATTTCTTTAATCGATGTCACGATACGGACTTTACCAGAACCGATACGTTGACCGATTGAACGACCTTCACAAAGAACCGTACCTTTTTGTTTAAGAAGGTAACGTTCCATTGTGCCAACATTTTCACGGCTTTTTACTGTTTCAGGACGTGCTTGAACGATATAGATTTGACCATCATCACCATCTTTTGCCCATTCAATGTCCATAGGCGCTTGATAATGTTCTTCAATAATCAATGCTTGTTTAGCAAGCTCTTGAAGCTCTAAATCATTAAGAGCAAATTGTTGGCGATCTGCTTTTTCAACATCAACCACAACGACAGATTTACCTGCAGCACCTTCTTCGCCATAAATCATTTTTTGGTGTTTAGAGCCAAGGTTACGACGGATAACAGCATGTTTGCCATTTTTGAGAAGTGGCTTTGAAATATAGAATTCGTCAGGATTGACTGCACCTTGAACAACCATTTCACCTAAACCATAAGAAGCAGTAATGAAAACTGCTTCACGGAAACCAGATTCTGTATCGAGTGTAAACATTACACCCGCAGCACCAGTTTCAGAGCGAACCATACGTTGAACGCCAGCAGAAAGGGCAACGATGTCGTGTGCAAAGTTTTGGTGTACACGGTAAGCAATCGCACGGTCATTATAAAGAGAAGCAAAAACTTCTTTAATTGCGATCAAAACGTTATCGATACCACGAATGTTCAAGAAAGTTTCTTGTTGACCAGCAAATGAAGCATCAGGTAAATCTTCAGCAGTCGCAGAAGAACGAACAGCAACTGCAATGTCAGGATTGCCATTAGAAAGTGCAGCAAATGCTTCGCGAACTTCAGCCTCTAGACCTGTAGTAAGTGGAGTTTCTACAATCCATTGGCGGATTTTTGCGCCAGTTTCAGCAAGTGCAATCACATCATCAACATTTAATGCTGCAAGTTCTGCATTGATTTTAGCATTTAAGCCACTTTGCTCTAGGAATTCGCGATATGCATCAGCAGTCGTTGCAAATCCACCTGGTACAGATACGCCAGCATTTGCTAAATGACTGATCATTTCCCCAAGTGAAGAGTTTTTACCACCCACGATCTCAACGTCGTGTTTACCTAATTTTTCCAGACCGATTACGCGTGCTTCCAAAGTTGTTACTCCACTTATGCAGTATTAATCACTATCTTGGCATGAAATTATAACAAAAAACTTAGCATTTTGATTCAACTAAGTGATAGTCATGTAAGATGGGCTTACTATAAAGATTATACATCGCTAAGACAAATGTTTGAGGAGATTTTTAATGTCAGAAAGTAACCAAATAAAGCGGAGCGTATTTTTTATTTCTGATGGTACGGCGATCACAGCTGAAACCCTTGGGCATTCATTATTAGCGCAATTTCCTCATGTAAAGTTTGATATTCATATCATTCCCTACATTACTTCTGAAGAAGCGGCGATGAATGTGGTCGAAGAAATCAATCGAAGAGCTGATAAAGATGGTCAGCAACCATTGGTATTCGATACTTTGGTTGACCCTTATGTGCGTGACATTATTAATACTGCAAATGCAGTGAATCTTGATGTTTTTGAAGGGCTTATTAGTAAGTTGTCTGATGTTTTAGGAACTCAGCCTACAACTTTAGTCGGACAAACCCATGCTGTAACCGATTCTGAGTCTTATAAAGCACGTATTGATGCTGTACATTTTGCTTTAGACAATGACGATGGTGCGCGTACGCGACATTATGATAAAGCGGATTTGATTTTGATTGGGGTTTCTCGTTCAGGTAAAACACCGACGTCTATTTATTTGTCATTACAATTTGGAATTCGTGTTGCTAACTATCCGCTCACTGAAGAAGACTTGGACGATAATCGTTTACCTGCTGTACTCAAAGAACATAAACATAAACTATTTGGTTTAATGATTGATGCTGAGCGTTTGGTTGCAATTCGTTCAGAACGAAAAGCCAATAGTCGTTATGCAAGTTTTTCACAATGTCAGATGGAACTTCGTGCTGTAGAGGGTATTTATATTTCTGAAGGAATCAAATATCTCAATGTTTCTGAAATGTCGATTGAAGAAATTTCAACACGCGTCCTACAAATGACAGGCTTAAAACGCAGAATTGGATAAATTGTCTTTAGCTCTGATCTTGCGAATATGATGGAATGACTGCTAAGAGCAGAATGCACATTTTGCTCTTATAAAATATGTATGGATGATCATGATAATGTTGAGTTGTTATATGAAAAAGATATTAAAAATAAGTTCATTTGCGATGTTTTTTTGTGCGCAGGGCATGATACTAACGCAGTTGCATGCCGAATCCTTAAAGGATTTCGAAACAACGTTGATTCAGAAATATTATCAAAATAGTTGTACGTCGCGAAATGAATGTGATCAATACAATGAAAATATTTCTAACGCGATTGAAACAAAAATAAAAAAGGATCCTGCAAGTTTCACTTATTCTTTTCCTAAACTAACCGAAAAGAATATGTTGAAAATTCATTACAGCCCAGATCGCAAAATTAAATCTTATACAATGGATATTTCTGCTGGCGGTACGATGCGAGACTCCACGAATTTGATTCAATTGAAAGGCAAAAAAGGTCCAATCACTCAAGATTTAACGACAGTTGGATTTATCGATAAAATTGAGCAAGTTAAAATAAAAAATCGAGATGTATATTTAATCACCAGTGTTTTTATTGGTAGTACGTGTTCAAGAAGCTATCGTATAAATTCTTTTGTCGTAAATAGTGATAAGTTCTCTCCAGAATCGATTTTTGAAACGAAAACAAAAAATTTGGACTCAATAGACGTTGCAAACGATTGTCAGGACTGGGAACGTCCATTGGAAGATTTCATCCGTATTTCTAAAGATTTAAAGAATATCGATATTATGCTGATCAATAACGCTGGAAAACTGACGAACAACTACTTGCGCTATCAAAAGACTGCCAATAGTTATCGCTATATTGGACAGACAAAATAAAAGGAGGCAATACATGCCTCCTTCAATTAAATTTTATTCAAATCTATGATGTATAGGTACTAATAACAACATCAACGACATACTCTGTTCCATCCATACCGTGTATTGAATTGGATGTAATTTTAACAATTGGCCAAGCAATGTGCTTGCATCGAGGATGTTGCAAGGCTGAATAATAATTATCGGATTTCAGAAAGACTTTATTTTTCATTGCCAGATTAGGCGTAAGCTGGCGTTTTAACCACTGGTCTTGGACTTGCGCATCTAAATATCGAATCGCCAACATTGCTTTAATTCGATGATTAAACAAACGACGATTTTTAATAATTAATGGATGCGAAATGAGTTTGTGTATGCCTCGTTCGGTTTGTGGTAATACAAAAACAGGCGAAATCTGAAAAACTTTGACCAGTTCAGCTTGCTTTAATAACTGATCAAGTTGCGTTACAGTAAATTGATCAACCCCAATAATTGCAACTTTTAAACCAGAAAAGTCATGCAGTTTCATGTCTGTGGACGCAATGATTTTACCTGTATATGGCTTAAAAAACTCGGATTGGTTTTGAAAAAAACCTTCGTTTTGGCTCTTGTTCCTGGTGAGCATATTTATTCCTTTTTTTATTTATAGGTCGCTGAGAATCGCGACATTTATTGATATAACCAACTTAATCGCAGAGGTAAAGTCTTTTCAAAATCTCACCAGTCATATTTTATAAATGTAAGGCTGTAATGAAAAATCACACAAACTGTATAAAAAACATGACTTTAAAATTTAAAGTTTAAAAAAAATTCTATTTCTGATGTGCTTGAATATTCATATTCGTCAAGATTTTAGTCAATAACACCAGAGTTGAACTGAATTCTTCTGCGTGATGAATGGTTAATATTGTTGTTTATTCTATTTCATCTCATTTTGAAAAGATTGGCGAAATTATTCATTATCAAGAGATGAAAATATCAATTCGATAACAGCTCAGTGAATTATTTGTCATATGAAAAGATTGTTGAGACATATAGTCATCCTGATGAAAAATCCATACAGTGAAATATCATTTCTTTTGATCAATAAAATCAATAGATTGTTTGATGATTTAAAGTTTGCACTGCCACGTTTTAGCTCTAAAGTTTAAATCGCTTTGCGTAGGCGAGGCTTTACTTTGCCCAACCCATTTTTTTATCCAATAGCATTATTTGCGCTGCAAACAAAGCAGTGCTTTTTACTCATATACCCCCGCTCAACATGGCGATATACATGTCGCTTCACGATAGCAAGACCATCTATGATTCAAAAGGGCGAAATATATAAATGATCAAAATCTTCTAAGGAATATACAGTTTATTGAATATCAATGATTAATAACAAAGTACTTGTATAAATCATTAGATGGTTTGATCATAGGGCTAGACGAGGTACTTTTTTGGAGGCACATTTCGGTAATTTCTTTTGTATTTTGATGCATTAAAAAAGCCCAACAAAAGTTAGGCTAAGCGTTTTCCATCATTTTATCTGTTGAAATTGAATCGCGTGTCTCTCAATCTGATTAATTTATCAATACCTAAATTATCAGTGCCTTGAACAAATTATAATTTATCATCCTGTGTTTCGATCTCTTTTATTTCCACTTGGGATGGAAGAGAATGAGTTAATTCAGGTTGTGTATGTGTTCTCAAATACTCTAAATCACGAATGTTTTTCTGTACTGCAACAGCTCCGAATAGGCTGAGTAAAAATGCCATAATATAAAAGTCTTTTTCGCTCAAAGTCATGTTGGCATTCCATAAACCTAGTGCTAAAAGTACAACACAAATCACCACTGAGACCCAACATAAGCTATAGTAAATAGCGGTAACTTGTTGTCCTTCTAACTTATCTCGAACAATTTTTTGCAATGAAACAGCAGAAAATAATCCATAGAGAATCAAGATGAGGTAATAGCCTTTTTCGTTTAAGAGAATTTGTGCATTAAACAGACCCACACAGTAGGCGGCAGCGCCAGCAAGTAGTGCCACCCAGCTTACTGCAACAAAAGCAGGTGTTGGCTTATTGATATATTGATTCATTGTTGTTCCTAGTTGATATTCTACTGATTTTTATATGTTCTATTATGCTGATTTGAAAAGAGATGGCAAATCTTTTCATTTTTTCTGTTGTATTAATCTATGTTTTAAATCATAAATTACTGTAAATTTATATTTAAATTAATGATTTAGTAATATTGAAATCAAAAAAAACCAAAATGAAAATTCATATTTCATTTTGGTAAAGAGGAAAAGATAATGGGTTTGTATTATTTTTTTAAATCCATTAATAAACTAAAGTTATCTAAACGTTTCGATGTGTCATAGATGTCACAAGTGAAAATAAATTCATCCACTTGATATTGTTCAAGCAGTCGATTCAAACCTTTTTCCACTGTTTCTGGTGAACCAATTTGCGCCATTGCGAGGAAATTCTGCACAGCCATTTTTTCTGAAACAGACCATCGACCTTCCATACTTTCAACAGGTGGTTTGAGTTTTAAACTTTGCCCTGTCAGCAAAGCTTGAATTCGCAAATAGACACTGGTTGCAAGATATTCAGCTTCTTCATCTGTTTGAGCGACGACAGTAGGTACACCCATAGAGACAAAAGGTTGATCCAAATATTCAGAAGGTTGAAAGTTTTCACGATAAAGTTGGATGGCTTGTCCCAACATTCTCGGTGCAAAATGTGAGGCAAATGAATAGGGAAGCCCTAATTTTGCTGCAAGCTGAGCGCTGAATAAACTTGAACCTAAAAGCCAAACTGGAACATGCGTGCCTTGTCCAGGTGTTGCCTTAATTCTTTGGTTTGAATGAGCATCTGCAAAATAACTCAATATCTCTAAGACATCTTGTGGAAATTGATCTTCAGTTTCTTGACGACCACGTCTTAATGCACGCATAGTCAGAGGATCTGTACCGGGTGCACGTCCTAAACCTAATTCAACGCGATTCGGATAAAGTGTTGCCAAAGTACCAAATTGTTCAGCAACCACCAGTGGTGCATGATTGGGTAGCATGATCCCACCTGAACCAACTTTGATGCTATGCGTATTTGCCAAGATATAACCTAAGAGTACTGCTGTTGCAGAACTGGCAATGCCATCCATATTATGATGTTCAGCTAACCAAAGACGATCGAATCCTAACGTTTCAGCATGTTGAGCAAGTTCTAAGCTATGTTTAAGAGAAAACCCAACTGTTTGATCTTCACGTACAGGTGCAAGCTCTAAAATAGAAAACTTGGTAGTTTTTAATGCCGAATCTGCTATAGATGTCATTTTTTAACTCGATATAACCATATATCGAAATACTACGATATATGTTGAGTAATGTATATCGAAAATTGTCGATATTTGTATTTAAAGCTGAGAAAATACGACTGATAAAAAAAATCAAGCATCGGTAAATGCTTGATTGAATATATTGTTATATCAGTAGAAGCGGGAAATTAACTCTACCAACGGTTTTTATATTGACCATAGTGATGCCCGTTGTCATGGCGATAATTACGATTATTATAACGATAGTCTACATTGCGGTATCCGTTACGATCATAACGGTCATTATAACGTCCATAGCGGTTGTCATAACGGTCATCATAACGACGATCTTCACTGACTTTTTTACCTAAAGCTGAACCACCAGCAGCACCAAGACCTGCACCGATATATCCACCTGTGGATGTACCTGTCACATTACGACCAACAGTATAACCACCTGCGCTACCTAAAGCGCCACCAATGATTGCACCATTTCTATCGCGTTTATTCGATGCCGCACCAGCACCAACACCACCACCGATCGCTGAACCAATCATTGCACCAGTGGAGCCACCCATTTGTTGACCAATTGCTGCACCTACAACACCACCAAGTGCAGATGTTAAGGCTGTATTGGTTGAGTTACCTGCATGTGCAGTTGTGACTAGAGTTGCTGCAAGAACAGTTGCACCAAGTATTGCTTGTAGTTTCATTTCAAACTCCTTGTCGAAGCTTCTTCAAATTATTTAACTTGAGCTTAGAATAACGAAACAATTAGCAATAATTATGGATGTGGATGTAAGCAATTTCTGTGTTTTGTTTCTAGATTGTATTTCTTGCTCTTTAATTGGTTCATATTATGTGAATGTTAAACTTTATTCTCAGCGCGATTGATCAGAGAGCATTCATATTAAAATTATGCAACAAGCGAGACAAAATAGAAGATTGAACTTTAAATGCGACTATCACAGCCTAGCACCTCATAGCAAAAAATAAGTCGGGTGAGCCGTCAGTTAGATTTAAAATTGGATGAAGATTTAATATGAGTTCGTGAAGATTATTGTTATCTCAATCAGCTAAATAACTTGTTAAATTAATCATATAGGGCTTAGGTAGCGACAATATTATTGACTTAATATAGATGAAATGTTCTTTGCTTTTCCATCAGCCAATTCTAGCTGATGCCATTATCATGTTGGGTGGCATGGATACAGTCGACCATTAAAGGCGAGATGTAATCATTTTTAAATATTGAGTGTAAAAGGCTGATATAACAAATAAAAAGCACCCGAAGGTGCTTGATGTCATTCACGGATCAATTAGTGATGACGACGATGTTTTTTGTAGTACTTTTTATTGTACTTGCGTTGATCTGCATGACGGTCTTGAGATACTTTTTTACCTAAAACGGAACCACCCGCTGCACCTGCTGCTGCACCAATATAGCCGCCAGTAGTGCCACCCATATTTTTACCAACAGTGTAACCACCCACACCACCTAAACCGCCACCGATTGCAGCAGCAGTACGATCTCTTCTATTGGTTGAAGCTGCTGCACCACCAGCACCACCCACTGCTGAACCAATCATTGCACCAGTGTTACCGCCAATTTGTTTACCTACAGCTGTACCAACAACACTTCCTAAAGCCGAAGTTGCTGCAATACGTGTTGAGTTGTCAGCATGGGCACTTACTGTAAACATTGAAGTTACTGCTAAAGCAGTACTAAATAAGATTGTATTAAATTTCATCTGTTGCTCCATGTCCTTAGATGGACAGCTCTATCTGTATTCGATGAAGCAAATGTAACAAAAGTTTTTTCAAAAAATGTGGAGATGAACCCGAAAATTGATAACGTTTGGTATCTGAATGTATGTTTTCTATTAAAAGTGATTTTAAAACATGCAAACGCTGGGACAAAAAGGAGAAATGATGAAGATAATACAGTTATGAATACGCATAAAGCTCGTAAATTGGCAGATAAATTCGTTAAGTTCACGGCAGAGCGCCTATATAAATGTGTCATTTAAATGGCAGAATCGGTAAACTATGCACAATTTTAGAATTTTCTTAGCCATGTGATTGAGGTTGTATTTTAAATCTTAAAATGTGGTTAAGGCTTAGCTTGAGAATGTATTTAAAATGAAAGAATCGTTACGTTTACGATTAGATCAACTTTGTGATCGGCATGAGGAATTAGAGGCATTATTGGCAGACGTTGAAGTCATCTCTGACAATAAGCGCTTTCGTAATTTATCACGTGAGCATAATGATTTATCAGAAATTACTGAAGTTTGGAAAAAATATAAGCAAGCTGAAGAAGATATTGAAACAGCTGAAGTGATGTTAACCGATCCAGATTTTAAGGATATGGCTGTTGAGGAAATCAAAGAGAATAAAGCTTTAATTGAGCAACTCGAATCTGAGTTGAATATTCTCATGATTCCAAAAGACCCAAACGATGCGAACTCGGCATATTTGGAGATTCGCGCTGGCACAGGTGGTGATGAAGCGGCGATCTTTTCAGGTGATTTATTCCGTATGTATAGCAAATATGCTGAGTCACAAAATTGGCGTATTGAAATCTTATCTGAAAACGAGGGTGAGCATGGTGGCTATAAAGAAATCATTTGCCTCGTCAATGGTGAGGGCGTTTATGGGCGCTTAAAGTTTGAAAGTGGTGCGCATCGTGTACAACGTGTACCTGCCACAGAGTCGCAAGGGCGAGTACATACTTCTGCATGTACAGTTGCAATTCTTCCAGAAGTTGATGTAGATACAACGGTTGATATTAATCCTGCTGATCTGCGTATCGATACATACCGCGCATCTGGTGCAGGTGGTCAGCACATTAACAAAACTGATTCAGCAGTCCGTATTACTCATATTCCAACGGGAACAGTTGTTGAATGTCAGGATGAGCGTTCACAGCATAAAAACAAAGCCAAAGCGATGGCGTTATTGGCATCACGTTTAGAAAATGCAAAACGTGCTGCGGCAGATGCTGCAACTTCTGAAATGCGCCGTGACTTGGTCGGTTCTGGTGACCGTTCAGAAAGAATCCGTACATATAACTATCCGCAAGGTCGTATGACAGATCACCGTATCAATTTAACCTTATATAAGTTGGATGCTGTTATGGAAGGTGATTTGACTGAACTTTTAGATAGCTTGCATCGTGAATATCAAGCTGATCAGCTGGCAATGCTTGCTCAACAAAACGGTGGATAATGAATATTGCACAGGCATTAGCCTTACGTGGAGAGCCAGAAAGTTATGAGCGTCAAGAGAATGCTTGGTTACTTGAGCATATTCTAAAAATTGATGCTTTTGATTTGTCACTTAAATCAACTCAGGAATTAACCACTGAACAAGAACAGCAATATACGGATGGTTTAGCACGTATTCAAGCTGGTGAACCTTTGGCTTATGTGACGGGTTCACAGCCGTTCTGGACCTTGGATTTAACAGTGAGCAAAGATACTTTAGTTCCTCGTCCTGATACCGAAGTTTTGGTGGAAACTGTACTGCATTTAGATTTACCAGAAGATTGCCGTATTGTAGATCTGGGGACAGGGACTGGAGCGATTGCTTTATCATTGGCAAGTGAACGTCCGAATTGGTCTGTAACAGCGACAGATGTTTATGAGCCAACTTTAGAGGTTGCACTACACAATGCTGAAAAACATGATTTACCACAGGTGAAGTTTTATTTGGGCAGTTGGTTCAATGCCTTAAATCGGCAATATTTTGATGTGATTGTTTCCAATCCTCCTTATATTGATGCTGAGGATGAACATATGCCACAGCTTGCTTCTGAACCTGAACGTGCTTTAGTTGCCGATCAACATGGTTTAGCAGACATTGAGCATATTATCCAGCAGGGTAAAAAATGGCTTGCAACACAAGGTTGGATCGTGCTTGAACATGGTTATAATCAAGCTGAGGCAGTACAGCAGATATTTAAAGGTGCAGGTTTTAAACAGGTTCGAACTGTAAAAGATTATGGCGGTAATGACCGTGTGACTTTAGGTCAGTGGCCCAATTAATTTCTTGCTGTATCAAGAAGGCTTTACTAGGTGTTTGAGTAGACAGATGGTAAAGCCTTTTTTATTTATTCTTGTTTTTTATTCTATATAGCTAAATATATAAATTTTGCTACACTATAAAAAACCTTACTGACTGCTGTTATGCCTAAGCCATACTCCAATGATCTTCGATACAAAGCTCTAGACTACTACAAAGAATGCCAGAATAAGTCTAAAACATGTACTGTTTTTAAGATTGCAAGAACGACTTTAGATCTCTGGATTCAGCTCGAACATCTCCAAGGAAATGCGAATAGACCACATCCCGAAAAAGCAGGTCGACCCTATAAAATTAAAGACCTAAAGGCTTTCAAAATCTTTGTTGAAACAACATCATTTTCGCAGGCTAAAGATCTGGTGCCATTATTTGAGCAAAGATTTGGTTATTCCGTCAGCTATGCCAATATCTTATTTGCTTTAAAAAAGCTGGGGTGGAGTTATAAAAAAAGAGTTTTCTCTACAGACAAGCCTGCAAAATAGGACGAGCAGTATTCCAATGGTTCCTGCCACAATGGAAACAGCAATATGGTGAAGAGTATATTTTATACATTGATGAATCAGGTATAAATACCAATGAGGTTGCTGAATATGGTTGGTCTGAGAAAGGAAAAGTTGTCGTGCATTAAGAACAGGTGGGCATGGAAGTAGACTAAATATAATCAGTGCTGTTCGATCAAGTGCAACGTTTAAATTCATTGCTCCCCTAATTTTTAAGGGCTCATGTGATCGCAATACTTTTACTGGCTGGCTTGAATATTTACTTAAAGATCTAACAAGAGATAAAAATGGTCAGCCTCAAAAATATTTACTAATTTTAGATAATGCTTCTATTCACAAAGGTCGAAAAATTGAGGAATTGGCTCGCCAGTACAATGCTAGGCTGATGTATTTGCCTGCTTATAGTCCAGACCTCAATCCAATTGAAAAAGCTTGGTCTATACTAAAAAGAAAAGTCAGACATATTGTTAGCCAACAACAGAAAACTATTCTTGAGGCTTTAGATATTGGGTTTAATCAAATGTAGCATAGTTTATTTAACTAGCTATACC